>JAFYZE010000159.1 GCA_017548805.1 Bacteroidales bacterium | reverse complement strand
GTCCGCGGTTTCACCCAGGACGATGCGCACCTCTTCTGCCGTCCCGACCAGCTCCAGGAGGAGTTCGAGAAGGTCATCGACCTTATCCTCTATGTCTTCAAGACCCTGAAGATGACGGAGTACATGGCGCAGATATCGCTCCGCGACCCCAACAACAAGGAGAAATACATCGGCTCCGACGAGAACTGGGCCAAGGCCGAGCAGGGCATCATCGACGCCGCTGCCAAGAAGGGCCTCAAGACCGTCGTCGAGTACGGCGAGGCCGCATTCTACGGCCCCAAGCTTGACTTCATGGTCAAGGACGCCATCGGCAGGAGATGGCAGCTCGGCACCATCCAGGTGGACTACAACCTCCCCGAGCGTTTCCAGCTCGAGTATACCGACACCGACGGCTCCAAGAAGCGTCCGGTCATGATCCACAGGGCGCCGTTCGGCTCCATCGAGAGATTCACCGCCGTCGTGCTGGAGCACACCGCAGGACACCTGCCTCTCTGGCTCGCTCCGGATCAGGTTAAAGTGCTGCCTGTCAGCGAAAAATATTCGGAATATGCGGAAAAAGTTTGCGATTTGCTGAAAAATTCCGATATTCGCGCTTCGATTGATGACAGGAACGAGACGCTCGGAAAGAGGATCCGTGAGGTCGCTCTTCTCAGGGTCCCGGTTCTGGTCATCGTCGGTGAAAAGGAAGTTGCCGATGGCACCGTCTCAGTGAGACAGGAGGGCGTCGACAAGGGTATTATGACAATTGACGGATTCAAGGACTTCTTCAAGGCCGCTGTGGCCGAGGAGCTGTCCTGAGCCGCTGACACATATTATTGTTGAATTTTAATTAGGAGGACACTTTTATCGCAGCACCTTACAAACCGGCCCCTAGGCCTACGGGGTCCAGACCTAACGGTCAGAGATCAGGCTATGGCCCTCAACGCAAGGAAGAGGGTGAATTGAACATCAACGAGGAGATTACCGCACCCCAGGTGCGTCTCGTCGGTGACAATATACCCGAACCGGGTATCTATCCCATCGCCAAGGCAATGGCTTTGGCAGATGAACTCAGTCTTGATCTGGTGGAGATAAGCGCGAAGGCCGATCCTCCCGTGTGCAAGATCCTCGACTACCAGAAGTACCTGTACCAGCAGCGCAAGAAGGCCAAGGAAATGAAGGCCAATGCCGCCAAGGTGGTCATCAAGGAGATCCGTTTCGGCCCCAATACCGACGAGCATGACTTCCAGTTCAAGCTCAAGCATGCCAAGGAGTTCCTTTCCGAAGGCTCCAAGGTCAAGGCTTCGATCTTCTTCCGCGGCCGTTCCATCCAGTTCGCCGACCAGGGAGAGAAGCAGCTTCTCCGCTTTGCGGTCGAGCTCGAGGAGGTCGGAAGGGCCGAGAACATGCCGGTGCTCGAAGGCAAGAGGATGACGATGATGCTTGCACCCCTCAAGAAGAAATAGTCTGCGTGGCAGACCTGTATATTATTAACTTAATAAAAACAAAACAATGGCAAAGCTTAAGACCAACTCCGGTGCCAAAAAGCGTTTCACGCTTACCGGATCGGGAAAAATCAAGAGAAAGCACGCTTACCACAGCCACATTCTCACGAAGAAGACCAAGAAGCAGAAAAGGAATCTCGACCATTTCGCCATACTTTCCAAGGTGGACGAAGGCCGTGTAAAGGAGCTCCTTGTTCTTTAGTATCATTAATGTCAAACTTGGATGAGCAGTAGAAGAAGTACCTCACGAGAGGTCACTGCCTCCAGAAAAAAAACGTATTATGCCAAGATCAGTTAATTCAGTCGCCTCCAGGGCGCGCCGCAAGAAGATCCTCAAGAGAACCCGTGGTAACTTCTTGTCGAGAAGGAATGTTTGGACGGTTGCGAAGAACACCTACGAGAAGGGTCTCACCTACGCATACCGTGACCGCAGGACCAAGAAGCGCAATTTCCGCGCTCTCTGGATCCAGAGAATCAACGCCGCCGCACGTCAGTACGGTCTCACGTATTCTCAGTTTATGGGTAAACTCGCCAAGCAGAACATCGGTCTCAACCGTAAGGTGCTGGCGGACCTTGCCATGAATAATCCTCAGGCATTCGAGGCTGTCATCAACTCCGTAAAGTAGTTTGATGTGAGCTGGAAGGAGTTCTACCACAACCGTTGGACAAGGTTCAGTTTCTGGGCTCTGCTCTATGTGTTGTGGGTCGTCTGGCTCGGAAGTTACTGGTGGCTGCTCGGCCTCATCGTCCTCTTCGACATGTTCATCACCAAGAAGGTGAAATGGACTTTCTGGAAGAAGGACTACAAGGAGGGAGAGAAGCACAATGTCTGGCTTGACTGGCTCGATGCCATCATCTTCGCCGTCATCTTCGTGACATTCATCAATATCTTCTTTTTCCAGGCGTTCAAGATTCCTTCATCCTCCATGGAGAGTACGCTCTACACGGGCGACCATCTCTTCGTAAGCAAGCTGGCGTACGGCCCCAGGGTCCCCGAGACCCCGTTGACCATCCCTTTCACGCACAATGTCATCTTCGGAAAGGAGTCCTATTCCACTCTGATCCACAACAAGTACAGGAGGCTCAAGGGTTTCGGTCAGGTCAAAAGAGGCGATGCGGTCGTATTCGGTTTCCCGAACGGTGATACCGTTCTGAAAAAGGCCCCGGTCGAAGACTACCACGCCCTCGTGAGGGCGAACGGCAGGGAGCTGGTGGAAAGCAGGCTCGGTCCCATCATCGTCCGCCCGACGGACAAGAAGGACCACTACGTGAAGCGCTGCGTAGCCCTTCCGGGCGACACGCTCACGGTCAAGGAAGGCCTGGTATACATCAACTCCGTCCAGCAGGAAGTCTATCCCGGCATCCAGCTTTCCTACAGGGTGGTGACCAACGGACAGCGCATCAACTCCAAGGTCCTCGAAAAGCTCGGACTCAACATCGGAGAGCTCTACTATGATCCCTCTCTTCCCGGATACCCCGAGATGCCCCTTACGGCGGCGATGCTCGAAAAGGTGAAGGACATGCCGGGCGTAGTGAGCGCCGAGCCGAACATAGAGACTTATCCGTCGGCCGATGCCTATGGCATCTTCCCGTTCTCTCCGGATTACCGCTGGACGCGCGACTGGTTCGGTCCGCTCTGGATCCCGAAGAAGGGCGAAACGGTGGAGCTTGACACGGACAACCTCCCGCTGTATGAGCGCATCATCACCGCCTACGAGAAGAACGACCTGAAGGTCAATGACGAAGGCATGATCTTCATCAACGGACAGGAGGCTTACAGCTACACCTTCCAGCAGGATTATTACTTCATGATGGGAGACAACAGGCACAATTCCCTGGACTCCAGGTACTGGGGGTTCGTTCCTGAAGATCACATAGTCGGGAGACCGTCGGTGATATGGCTCTCAACCAACAGGGACGCGAAGTTCCCGAAGAACATAAGATGGCGCAGATTCCTCAAATTTGTGTAGAATACATTTGGATTTGCAAAAAATAAGAGCGAAATTTGCAGCCCCGTAAATTATTTAGAATCAAATAAAAAGTATAAAGATATGGCAAAGGTTTGTCAAGTTACCGGTAGAAAGAGAATGAAAGGCAACAACGTTGCCCATTCCAAGCTGCGCACCAAGCGCGATTTCTCCCTCAACCTCAAGACCAAGAAGTTCTGGTCCGAGGAGGAGCAGAGATTCATCACTTTGAAGGTTTCCTGCAAGGGCATGAGGATCATCGAGAAGAACGGTCTCGACGCCACCCTCCGCGAGGCCCGCGAGAAAGGATTGGTTAACCTTGTTTAATTTTTTCGACTATGGCAAAGAAAGCTAAAGGAAACAGGGTGCAGGTCATCCTCGAGTGCACCGAGCAGAAGGAAAGCGGTGTCCCTGGAATGTCCAGGTACATTACTACCAAGAACAAGAAGAACACCCCCGAGCGTCTGGAGCGTAAGAAATACAATCCTTTCCTCAAGAAGGTCACTGTTCATCGTGAAATCAAATAATTGATAGGAGATTAAACTATGGCAAAGAAAGCCGTCGCAACGTTTGCTGCCAAGGCCGGTGCTAAGAGCATGGTCAAGTGCATCCGCATGGACAAGTCCCCCAAGACCGGTGCTTATGTCTTCACCGAGCACCTCGTGGAGGAGTCCAAGGTCAAGGAGTATTTCGACAAGAAGTAATCTCCGGTTCCGATTTATTTAGGGACGGGGTCCGATTTGGGCTCCGTCCTTTTTTTAGTTCATCGTTTTTGATTATATTTGTCAGTTAAAGGAATCGTGCCATGGGTATTTTCGACAAAGGTACAGAAAAGACTAAGCAGAGCTTCTTCCAGAAGCTTTCCAGGGCTGTCATGGGCCGTTCGCGGGTGGATGACGACGTCCTCGATGCCATCGAGGAAGCCCTCGTTTCGTCCGACATGGGGGTGGATACCACCCTCAAGGTCATCGACCGGCTGGAGGAGCGCGTGGAGAAGGACAAATACATGTCCTTCGATGAGCTCGTGGCACTTCTCCGTGACGAGATATCGAAGCTCATAGACCTGGACGGAACGGAAGAAGTGGTTCCTTTCGATTTCTCGCACAAGCCCTATGTGATCATGGTCGTCGGTGTCAACGGAGTGGGCAAGACCACCACCATCGGCAAGCTCGCGTCCATGCTCCGTGACCAGGGCAAGAAAGTCATCCTAGGCGCTGCCGACACTTTCCGCGCGGCCGCCGTGGACCAGCTGCAAGTATGGGCCGACCGGGCCGGCGCGGACATCGTACGGCAGAGCATGGGCTCCGACCCGGCTTCCGTGGCCTTTGACACTGTCAAGGCCGCCGTTGCCCGCGGGGCTGACGTCGCCATCATCGACACCGCCGGCCGCCTGCACAACCGCATCGACCTGATGAATGAGCTCACCAAGATCCGCAATGTCATGCGCAAGGTCATCCCCGATGCCCCGCATGACGTGCTTCTCGTCCTGGACGGCTCCACCGGACAGAACGCATTCCAGCAGGCCAAGGAGTTCTCCCGTGCTACGGACGTGACCTCCCTGGCCGTCACCAAACTCGACGGCTCAGCCAAGGGAGGCGTCGTCATCGGCATTGTGGACCAGTTCCGCATTCCGATCAAGTTCATCGGCATAGGCGAGGGCATCGATGACCTCAAGGTCTTCGACCGCAAGGAGTTTGTCACATCCCTCTTTACTCCTGAAGATTTGAAGAAATAAACATACGAAAACGATATGAAGCTGTCTTACAATTGGCTCAAGGACTATCTTGAGTTCGATCTCACTCCCGCCCAGGTGGCGGATGCTATCACCTCGATAGGCATCGAGGTGGATTCGGTCGAAGAACAGGAAGAGATTCCCGGCGGACTCGCCGGAGTAGTGGTTGCCGAAGTGCTCGAATGCGAGCCGCATCCGGATTCCGACCATCTCCATGTCACCAAGGTGGATGCAGGTGACGGTGAGCCTGTCACCGTGGTCTGCGGCGCTCCCAACGTCGCTGCCGGCCAGAAAGTCCTCTTCGCGACCCTCGGCACCGTCCTGCCCGGCGATTTCAAGATCAAGAAATCCAAGATCCGCGGCGTCGAGTCTTTCGGCATGATCTGCGCGGCCGACGAACTCGGCATCGGCGAAGACCATTCCGGCATCATGGTGCTCGAGCCCGATGCCGTCGTCGGCACCCCCGCCAAGGACTACCTGCACCTCAAGACCGAGGCCGTGATCGAGTATGAGATCACCGCCAACCGCGTGGATGCAGCGTCGCACATCGGCGTCGCCCGCGACCTCTATGCATGGCTGCGGCTCAACGATATCCCTTGCAAGTTCCACATGCCCGACGTCTCCTCTTTCCGCGAGGGCGAAGGGGAGGGCATCCCCGTAGAGGTGCTTGACTCCGAGGGTGCTCCCCGTTATACCGGCATCACGGTCAAGGGAGTCAAGGTCGGCCCGTCCCCGGAATGGCTCCAGAAGAAGCTCATCTCCATCGGCCACAACCCCATCAACAATGTCGTCGACATCTCCAATTTCATACTTTTCGAGATTGGACAGCCCCTGCATACCTTCGACGCTGCCAAGATTGCCGGCGGCAAGGTCATTGTCCGCAGGGCCTTCAAGGATGAACCCATCCGCACGCTTGACGGCCTCGACCGCAAGCTTTGCGACCGTGACATGGTCATCGCCAATGCCGACGGCCCCATGTGCATCGCGGGCGTGTTCGGCGGCGAGGATTCCGGCGTGACAGAGTCCACCACCGATGTGTTTATCGAGAGCGCCTATTTCGATCCCGGCTCCATCCGCAAGACCGCCAAGAGCCAGACCCTCCAGACCGACGCCTCGTTCCGTTACGAGCGCGGCGCCGACCCTGAGGCCGTTCCTTTCGCCCTCAGGCGCGCCGCCCTCCTCATCCGTGAGCTCGCCGGCGGCGAGATCGTCGGAAAGGTCCAGGAGGTCTATCCTGAAAGGATTGAGCGCAAGCGCATCGATCTGGACTACGGCCGCATCCAGCGCTTCATCGGCAAGGAGATCGGTACTGACACCATCGAGCGTATTCTTGAGTACTTGAACTATGGGTTCGTGGAGAAGACCGCTAATGGCGCCGTCGTGGCCGCTCCGACCTACATGGTCGACGTCACCCGTGAATGCGATGTCGTGGAGGAGATACTCCGCATCTATGGCTACAACAATATCGACCTGCCGCAACACATGAAGATGTCGGTCAACGCCTCGCCGTCACCGGACCCCGAGGCAGTCCGCAACTCCATCTCCAACTTCCTGGCAGCCAACGGCTTCGTCGAGACCATGAACAACTCCCTCACCAAGGGTGAGTATTATGACAAGCTTGAGACCTTCCCGGCAGCGGCATGCGCCCGCGTGGTCAATCCGCTGAGCCAGGACCTCAACGTCATGCGCCAGACCCTCCTGCTCGGAGGGCTTGAGGTGGTGGCCTACAACGCCAACCGCCAGACATCTTCGATGAAGTTCTTCGAATACGGTTCGGTCTATGCCCGCAGGCCGGAGACGGAGGGTACCACCCTCGCCGGCTACGAGGAGCATGCCTGCTTCGCGCTCTTCATCACCGGCACCCCGGACAAGTCCTGGCGCAACGAGCCGGGCAAGAGCGACTATTTCCAGCTCAAGGGCTATGTCGAGCTCCTTCTGAGGCGTTATGGAGCAAAGCTCTCCCAGATGCGCTGCGAAGCGGCTCCTTCCGATATCTTCTCCGAGGGCATGACCTACAGCATTCCCGGCGGCCGCGACCGTAAGCTCCTCAGCATGGGTACAGTCAATCCCGCGTTGGCGCGCCGCTTCGGCGTCAGGCAGCCCGTTTTTGCCGCCGAGATCGACTGGAACGCCCTATTCGAGCTGGTCAAGCGCGACAAAGTCGCCTTCAAGGAGCTGCCCAAATTCCCTGAGGTTCGCCGCGACCTGGCCCTCCTCCTCGACGAGGACGTCAAGTATGCCGACCTTCAGGCCAGCGCTGAGCGCGTAGCGAAGAAGCTCCTCAAGCAGGTCACCCTGTTCGACGTCTACCGCGGGGACAAGATCCCTGCCGGCAAGAAGCAGTATGCCCTGGGCTTTGTGCTCCAGGATACCGAGAAGACCCTGACGGATGCCGATGTCGAGCGCGTCATGGACAAGCTTCTCTCCACCTTCACCAACGAGTTCGGAGCCGTCCTGCGTTAGTATGCAAAGGTTCACCCGGATAGTCCTTGCGGTCCTGGTCTCGGCCGCCTGTCTCTGCTCCTGCGGCAGGGAAGGGAGGGTCATACCCAAGTCCAAGATGTCAAAGATCTATGCCGAGTTGTTCCTGGCCGACGCATGGCTGATTACTGCACCCTTTGAGGCGAAAGGCAAGGCGGATACCATGGCCTTTTATGAGCCTATTTTCGAGAAATATGGCTATACTGTCGAGGATTACTGGGCCAGCGTGTCGTATTACCTCCAGGATCCTGATCGTTTCTCCAGGATCCTGAACAAGTCCAACGTCATCCTGGAGACAGAGTTCGGCGTAATTGAGAAGCAAAGGCTGGATGCCATTGAGTCCGACAAACAGAAAGAACGGGTCAAGCCCAGGTTGTTCCATTCCGTATACGGATCTGACGGAACAGTCATTGACCTTGATAGTCCCAAGATTCCCAAACCTTTGAAGGAACAGGAGTTATGATGCGCGAAGAGATAGTGTTCGGGCCCATCCACAGCCGCCGGCTCGGGTCCTCGCTCGGCATCAATGTCCTGCCGGAGAAGGGCAAGTTGTGCAATTTCGACTGCATCTACTGCGAATGCGGATGGAACCGCGACGGGCGCGGGGATACGCACATCCCGTCCGCTTCCGACCTTCGTGATGCGCTGGAAGCCAGGCTTTCCTTCTGCGCAAATGAAGGGACAGGGATAGATTCCATCACATTCTCCGGAGACGGCGAGCCTACGCTCAACCCCGATTTCCCGGTGATGGTGGATATCACGCTGGAGCTTCGTGACCGCTATTTCCCTGCTGCCAGGGTGTCAGTGCTCTCGAACGCCACCATGGTGCACAAGGATGCCGTGTTCGAGGCCCTGCGCAAGGTAGACAATCCCATACTCAAGATAGACGCCCCCACGACGGAGCTGGCGAGGCTCATCAACCGTCCCGCTCCCGGATATAGTGTGGAGGCTGTCGTCGAGGCGCTGAAGCGTTTCGAAGGCGACTTCATCCTCCAGACCATGTTCCTGAGGAGTGACAGCTTCGATTCTTCTGCCCCGGAGGTACTTCAGGGCTGGATGGACATAGTCCGGACCCTCCACCCGCGGGAGGTCATGGTCTATACCATAGACCGCGCCACCCCGCAGGAGGGGCTTTCCAAATTCACGGCAGGGGAGATGCAGGAACTGCTCCGTCCCCTGGCCGGGGAAGGATTCAATTTGCAGATAAGAGGATAATCAATTGATACCATTATGGATACTTTGTGCAAGAAATACGGGTATGTCCCGGACAAAGAAAAGATTGACAGGAGCCTTGAAATCATCGCCGCCAATCTCGAGAACGTCATTTCTCCAGACGTCCTGAAGGAGTGTTTCTCCATCATGGACGTGACCACCCTTCACAACGATGACACGGTCGCTTCCGTGTCCCGTCTGGTGGACAAAGTCAATTCGCTGGCGCAGGATTACCCGGAGTACCCGCTGCCCGCGTCCATCTGTGTCTATCCCAACCTTGTTTCCGTCGTCGCTGAGCGCCGCGCCGATCCGCGCGTGCATGCCACCGCCGTCTCGAGCTGTTTCCCTACGGCCCAGAGCTTCCTGGAGGTGAAGGTGCGCGAGTGTGAACTCGCGGTTGAGGCCGGTGCTGATGAGATAGATATCGTCTTGGCCCTCAATACCTTCCTAGCAGACAATTACGAGGCCGCATCCCGCGAGATCCGCGAGATGAAGGCCGCGATCGACCGCAAGGCCGCCGAGGCCGGGCGTACCGTGATACTCAAGGTCATCCTTGAGACCGGGCTCCTTGTGACTCCCGAGAGGATCGCCGAGGCGTCCTTCCTCGCCATGGAGGCCGGTGCGGATTTCATCAAGACTTCCACCGGCAAGGTGAGCGTCAATGCCACCCCGGTGTCCGCCTATGTCATGTGCGAGTGCATCAAGGCATTCTATGCCAAGACCGGCCGCAAGGTCGGTTTCAAGGCTGCGGGCGGCATCTCTGACGCCATGGACGCGGTCTGCTACTATTCCATCGTTTCTTCCGTGCTCGGCAAGGAATGGCTCAACAGCCGTTTCTTCCGTTTCGGCGTAAGCCGCCTCGCCAACTCCCTGATGTCGGCCATTGAGCAGAAAACGGTGAACGTGTTCTGATTTTTACCGGTTTCTGTCCGGAACCGTCCGAATGAAACGGCCTTGCACGATGATGCAGGGCCGTTTTTTCATTTTAAGCATTTCCTTTTTGCGAACACGGATGATTCTTTGTCACTTTGCAACAGGAAAACTAACGGAACTTGGACTATGAAAACTTCTTTGCAATTCCTGATGCCCGTCATCGCCCTCTGCGCGTGCTCCGTCTTCGACGACGGAGCCGCGCCCGGGGGCTCGGTGACGGCGGAGAACGTGCCGCACGACATGATCGTGCTCGGCGACCGCCTCGAGGATCCGTACTCGGTATCCAATGTCGAGGCGGCGCTGGTCTCCCTTTATCCTACCAAGGCCGGACGCGTGGACCTCAAGCCTACCGACATTTATGTCCGCTTCCTTCCAAGGAACGAGACGGAGTACGACCGTCTGGTCTCCGCCGGGATCCATCTCACCGACCATCCCCTTGACTATGAGATAGTCAGGGAAGGGGATTATTACCATGACCCGACATTGGACGAGGATGCCATCACGTGGCAATACGCCGTCCTGAAGCCGGATTTCAACATCCCCAATGGCGTTCGCTATGAACTTCTGGACGAGTGCTACATCGCCGACAATGCCGCGACCCGGGCCGGGGACGTCGACTGGGAGGCGGTGGAGCAGGAGGCCTTCCGCCTGACGGGCAACGGCGCGCTGCTGCCGCCTCCCGTCCGCGGCTCGTCCGCCAGCGCCAAGCCTTCGGGCCGCCTGTGCATAGTCGACGGACGCAAGGATGAAGAGGCTGAGGGCATTGCAGGCGTCAAGGTCTCGTGCAACACCTTTGTGAAATTCGCTCATGCGTATACTGATTCGCAGGGATACTATTCCATGGACAGGGAGTTCGCGACCGAACTCCGCTACCGCATCGTGTTCCAGAACGAAAAAGGTTTCGGGATAGGCCTGAACAAGATACTAGTCCCGGCATCGTCCTCAACTCTCGGCAAGGCGGGCCCCGAGGGCGTCAGCCTCACCGTCGACAAGGATTCGGACCGCAGGCTCTTCACCCGCTCGGTTGTCAACAATGCCGCCTGGAACTATTTCGAATCCTGTTCCGAGCGGGAAAGGAAGATACTTCCTCCTCCCGCCAACACCAGGATCTGGCTGTTCCAGGCCCTTGACGTATGCAGCACCCCCATGCTCCAGCAGGGCGTCCTCATCGACGATACGGCCTTAGGCGATTTCCTCGGGGATTTCAGGAAGACCGTCAAGATGTTTCTCCCCGACATCACGCTGGGTGTGAAAGATATAGAAGAATATTCGACCCTCTATGCCGGGACTGTCCACGAGCTGGCGCACGCAAGCCATTTTGCCCAGGTGGGGAAGGAATACTGGAACGAATACATTTCCTATGTCCTCCGTTCCTTTGCCGAGTCTGGCGGGCGAATGTACGGCACCGGTGCCGGAGATGGATCCGGGCACTGCGAGGTAGGGGAGATGTGGGGGTATTATGTCCAGAACCGCATGTACAAGGAGCGCTACGGCGAGGACAACCATACTTTCGGTACTTCATACTGGTTCCGTCCGCATGTGTTGCTGTACCTGGACGAGCGCGGGCTCGACCGGTCCGGCATCTTCAAGGCCTTGCAGCCGGAAGTGACAAGCCGGAAGCTTCTCCAGGACAAACTCAGCAGCCTGTATCCAGAATACGGAACCATCATAGGACAGGCCTTTGACAGATATGACGATTGAACCATGAAACACTTCAGATTGATTCTAACTGTCCTGCCGCTCCTGCTTTGTGGCAGGATGAACGCCCAGGAACTGTCCCTCTCGACCAATGTCCTGGACTATGTTGACCTTGGGACCATGAATGTCGACGCTGCATGGGGCTTTGCGAGGCACTGGTCGGCCCATCTCGGCCTGCGCTACAACCCCTTCACCTTCCCCGGGAGGGAAGGAGTGGCCGACCAGATGCAGGCGCGCCAGCGCACAGTCTCCATCGGAGGACGCTACTGGCCCTGGCACATCCATTCCGGATGGTGGCTGTCAGGAAAGGCTCAGTATCAGGAGTATAACCGCGGCGGTCTGACTGAGGCGGAGACCTCGGAGGGAGACCGTATAGGTGGAAGCCTTGGAGGTGGATACACATACATGCTTTCTCCGAGCCTGAACCTTGAGATCGGTGCGGGGGTATGGGCCGGATACGAGCGGTATACCACCTATGCATGTCCGGAGTGCGGGAGAGTAGTAGGCCAGGGAGAGCGCAATTTCGTGCTTCCCAACGACTTCCTGCTCGGTCTTGTATATGTTTTCTAGACCGTGGACCGTGCCGGCGGTTCCGGTGAAGGTGACGGTGGCGCTATGCGCGGTGCTGCTTCTCTCATGTTCGGTCAAGGAGGACAGGGCGGAATGCCCGTGTTTCCTGACCCTCGACCTGGGAGCAGTTGAAACGGCCGCACTAGAGCGGCAGGGCCTGGATTCGCTTGTGGTTGGGGTAGTGTCCGGAACGGATTTCTACGAGGAGATGGGATTTGCCTTGAGGGACAATGTGCAGGAGTACAACCTCGCGGTTCCGAAATCGCAGGTGGACGTGATCGTCGCCTGCGGGATCGGGAGGAGGGGACTCTCCAGCGGAGGATTCAGCATTCCGGAGGGAAATGAGTGCCCTGCCATATACTTGTTTTCGGATTCCTTCTTGGCCGATGCGGGTGAGATGCGCCGGACCGTCACCCTTCACAGGAACTATTGCGTGCTTTCAGTCAGTATGAAGACATCATACAACGCCCGTGCGAGACCGTATCTCATCCACCTGGAGGGCAATGTCTCCGGCTGCTCGATGGACGGGACGCCGGCGGAAGGGGTTTTCAGTTGCTTTTCTTCCCCATCTTCCGGCGGCCTGTGCCATCTGAACATCCCCAGGCAGCGGGACGGGTCGCTCATGCTGGAGGTCCATTTCCAGGATACGGGAGAGATCAGGAGCTTCCCGGTAGGGGAATATATACTCGAAAGCGGGTACGATTGGAACGCTCCGGATCTGGAGGATATACAGGTGGAGATGGATTTTTCGCTGTCAGGACTGACGTTCAGCATATCCGGCTGGAAGAAGACCCTGTCGTTTGAAATTACTTTTTAGGATTCTTGGTAATTCGGAAAGTTTTCGTAAATTTGCACTCCACTTCTGAGCGCGGGTGGCGGAATGGTAGACGCGCTAGTTTCAGGAGCTAGTGCTGTAAAAGGCGTGTGAGTTCGAGTCTCATCCCGCGCACGAAAGCGGCCTTAGAGTTTATCTAAGACCGCTTTTATTATATCCTTAAAGTCTCGCGGATATTGGCAGCGATAGCGGAAACGAGCCGTGCGCGGGCTTCGACGCTGGCCCATGCAGTATGAGGGGTGAAACGGAACTTCTCCGGATGCCGCGTGTGCAGCAGCGGGCTGTCGGCCGGCAGCGGCTCGCGGACATAAACGTCCAGCGCCGCGCCGCCGATGCGGTCTTCGTCGACGGCCTGCGCGAGCGCGGCCTCGTCGACGATGCCCCCGCGGCCGGCGTTGACTATGAACGCCGTAGGCTTCATCATTGCCAGTTCCCTGGCTCCGACCAGGCCGGCAGTGCGCTCGTTGTAAGGAGCATGGATGCTTATGACATCAGCCGTCGCCATCAGCTCGTCAAGCGGCAGGCTCGGATAATCCTTGTTGTGCGAAGTCCCTGAAGTAGAGTAGTATACGACTTTCATTCCGAAGGCTTCGGCCACATGTGCGACCTTGGTGCCTATCGTCCCCAGTCCGATGATGCCGATGGTCTTGCCGGTCAGTTCGTAGAATGGACGGCTCAGGTCGGTGAAGATCGGACCAGCGGAATATGCGCCGCTCTTTACGGCTCCGTCGAAATACGGGCCGTTGCCGGCGAGGGAAAGTATATGCATGAAGGTCTCCTGGACGACCGAATCGGTGGAGTACCCGGCGACATTCTTGACAGGGATGCCCCTGGCGGCCGCAGCCTTGAGGTCGATGTTGTTGACGCCAGTAGCTGCTTCGCAGATGAGTTTCAGTGAAGGAGCTGCATCCATCAGCGCGGAGTCCACCACTATCTTGTTGATGATCAGGACATCACAGTCTCCGACGCGGCAAAGCGCCTCTTCCTTGGTGGAAGTGGGGTAACATACCAGCTCTCCCAATGCGGAGATCTCATCCAACGGGGTGTCGCCTATGGTAGAGGCGTCCAGAAAAACGATTTTCATGCCTTTAAGTCTTGTGTCTAACACAAAAATACGACAAAAAATTCGTATTGTGCCCGAAAAACCGTAATTTTGCAAGATTCAGTTAGTTTAGTAGTATAGAACAGATTATGCAGGATATCAGAAACATAGCGATCATCGCCCACGTCGACCATGGCAAGACCACGCTCGTGGACCGTATGATCTATCAGGCCAATCTCGTCCGCCAGCCCGAGAATCTCGGCCAGCTCATCCTCGACAACAACGACCTTGAGCGCGAGCGCGGTATCACCATCCTGGCCAAGAACGTCTCCGTCATCTACAAGGGAGTCAAGATCAACATCATAGATACTCCCGGCCACAGCGATTTTGGCGGTGAGGTCGAGCGTGTCCTCAATATGGCCGACGGCGTACTCCTCTTGGTCGACGCCTTCGAGGGCTGCATGCCGCAGACCCGTTTCGTCCTCCAGAAGGCTCTCGAGATGGGTAAGAAGCCCATCGTCGTCGTGAACAAGGTGGATAAACTCAACTGCCGTCCCGACGAGGTGCAGGAGGAGGTCTTCGACCTCATGTGTAACCTTAACGCCACCGAGGAGCAGCTCGATTTCAAGACCATTTTCGGCAGCGCCAAGCAAGGCTGGATGTCCGATGACTGGAAGACCCCCGGCACTGATATTACTCCGTTGCTGGATGCGATACTCGAGGTCATACCCGCCCCCGAAATGGTCGAGGGCACGCCCCAGATGCTCATTTCGTCGCTGGAGTATTCCCCCTATGTCGGCCGTATCGCAGTCGGCCGCATCACCCGCGGAACGCTCCGCAGCGGCCAGAACATCAGCCTCTGCAAGCGCTATGACGTAGTCCAGAAGCAGAAGATCAAGCAGCTCATGGTTTTCGAAGGCCTTGGCAAGACCAATGTCGACGAAGCCCGTTGCGGCGACATCTGCGCCCTGGTGGGCATCGACGGATTCGAGATCGGCGACACCATCGCCGACTACGAGAATCCCGAGGCCCTGCCGCCGATCGCCATCGACGAGCCGACGATGAGCATGCTCTTCACCATCAACAATTCTCCTTTCTTCGGAAAGGACGGAAAATATGTCACTTCGCGCCACCTGAAGGAGCGTCTCGAGCGCGAGCTTGAGAAGAACCTTGCGCTTCGCGTCAAGCCCGGCCTCTCCGCCGACTCATTCGTCGTCTATGGCCGTGGCGTGCTGCACCTTTCGGTGCTCATCGAGACCATGCGCCGCGAGGGATTCGAGCTTCAGGTAGGTCAGCCGAAGGTTCTGGACAAGGTCATCGGAGGACAGCGCTGCGAGCCTATCGAGGACCTCTCCATAGAGGTCCCGGAGGCGTTCGTGGGCGCGGCGATCGAGATCGCCACGCGTCGCAAGGGCGCCCTGCTCCGCATGGAGCCGCGCGGGGACCGCACCCTTCTCGAGTTCGAGATCCCTACCCGCGGCCTGATGGGCCTCCGCAGCAACATGCTGACGGCTACGCAGGGCGAGGCCATCGTCGCCCACCGCTTCAAGGAGTATCAGCCCTTCAAGGGCGAGCTCGAGCACCGCAACAACGGTTCGCTCGTCTC
>JAFYZE010000158.1 GCA_017548805.1 Bacteroidales bacterium | reverse complement strand
TGGGCGACTTTCCACTGTTGCCGCACATAACTGCCGATTAGGATGACGAACGCCAGGCTCACAATGAGTCCCACCGCCTCGATGGCGGTGTATAACTTGTTGCTAGATAAGAACTTCAAGTAACTTTTCATACGCTATTCTTTCTTCAATTCAATCGCCGGATTCGTCTTCGCGGCTTTGAGGTCCTGCCAGAGGACGGAAGCGAAGGAGATTAGGAATGTGATGAGTACCGCAACGACGAATATCCAGCCATAGCCGGAAATCCGGTAGTTGAAATCCTCCAGGTATTTGCCGGCGAGCCAAACGGCCACCGGGACGGCTATGAGGCAGGCGATGCTCACCAGGAGCATATACTCCCCTACCGATTTGAGGGTCTCGCTTCGGACAGTGCTGCCAAAGACCTTGCGGACGGCGATATCGTGCGTCCGTTCCGAAGCGTACAGGGCCGACATAGCCAGCAAGCCCAGCAAGGAGACCATCACGGCAAGGAACATGAACAGCTCGATGAGTCTCATGTAATTCTCCGCTTCGCCAAGCTTGGCGTCCAATTGATCCTTCATGAAACCGCTGAGGCTGGGGTACCCCTCGTATCCTTCCTTCTCCATCATCATCCGCTTGTACAGCGCCTGGAGTTCCTTTTCCGCCGTCTTGTGGTCCCCTTCGATACGAAGGACCCGGTAATGCGCGTCCATGTCCTCACTCACAGAGAGGATGCCCAACAAGTCGTCATTGACATGAGCCGCATCGGTCAATGCGAAATCCTTCACGACGCCGGCCACCGTTCCCTGGAACCATTCGCCCAGGATGTCCGGCATCTTCGGTTCTGCCGGATCCGTTCCGAACCGGTTGAAGGCCGATTCCGAGAGCCAGTAACCGCATCCGTTCTCCGCATGAAAATCTTCCACCACTTCGAAACCATACATCCGGAACGCCTTGGGGCCGCAGTACACGAAAGCCACACTTATCGAGCCGCCGTTCTCCGTATCCTGCATGGACATCGTCATGTACGGACATCCCGGGAAACCTTCGGCCTGGTCCATTTCCGCAACGAAAGGCAGGGCTTTGAGGGCATCCTCATGGCCAGACCCATGAACAAGTTGCTGATAATACAGTCCATCTACATCCGCACCAAGCGGCCTATGGACCATATGGCTGTACTGCCGTTCCATGACCAGCGCGAGCGCAATCAAAAGTACGGACAACCCCGTCTGGAAGACGATGAAGACCTTGGACAGGATGCGTTTGGAGGCCATCCGGTAATCTCCCTTGAGGACCCTGATGGCGTCAAAACGCGACGCAATGCGGGAAGGAATCCATCCCGCGACCAGGCCGATCAGGAGCGCCAGACCGATGACTCCGGCGACCATTCCGAAACTCCAATGCCAGGCAAAGGGGACGGAGACGGGTGATGCCGATCCGGTCGTATCGACATAATGCGTGAATATCGGCCGGAAAACATAGGCCAGGAGAACTGCAAAAACAGTACAGACGGCGGTGAATACGAGGGATTCCTTCAGGTAGTACCACACGATCTGCCCCTTCGACGCGCCGAGTACCGTGCGCATACCCATTTCTTTCGCGCGACGGCCGGCCAGCGCCGAACCGAGGTTGATGTAATTGAAAATAGCCGACAGCAAGAGCAGCAGCACGACGGCCGTCAGCATCCGCAGTAGGGACAGGTTCCCTTTCATCAAGCATTGGTGGCTGTTCAGGTCGGAAAAGTACAGGCGGTCCATGCGTTCGATGGACCCGTTCTTCATCACTCGCGTTTCGTCGCGGTTCCAGTTGTTCCTGAGATGTGCCTCCAGGACGGCATCGATATCGGCCGTCAGCTTATCCTGGGGCGCCTCGCTCCGGACGAAGCAGGTAGTTGAACCGGTCCATCCCTGCCTTAACTCCTCGTTGGCTCTGATCTGGAAGAGCGTCTGCTCCTCATTCTGAAAGATCGGAGAGCCCAAATCTTTGAACACGGCAACCACCGTAACAGGTTCTGCAGTCCCGTCATCCCAAAGCTTGCCGATGACATCCTCCCCGGGGAAATTTTCCCGGACGAAGCGTTCTGCGACAGCAACTGTCCGGGACTCCATCAACTGCGCGGGATTCCCTGACACCCACCGGATTGGGAACATGTCCAGGAAATCCGGATTGGCTACAGAAATCATCCCCTTGTGGATGGGAACGTCCCCAATCGTACCACCGATGCCCAGATAGGAATAGATCGACGCTTTCTCGATTTCCGGAACGCTCTCTTTCAGCAGTTCCGCCATGCCACCGCGCGGAGCCATCTCCACAGAGTTGTACGTGAGTCCGACGGCATATGTTTTCTTCCACTCCGGATACCCGCGTGCCACCTGCCACTGCTGCCGCACATACGACCCGATGAGGATCACGAACGCCAAACTCACCGCCAGTCCCACCGCCTCGATGGCGGCATATAACTTATTGCGGGATAGGAATTTCAAATAACTCTTCATACTACTCGTTTTTCAACGATTCCACCGGATTCGCCCTCGCAATGCGCAGGCAGTTCAGGACCACCACGCCTAACACGATCAGCAGCACCAGGACGGCTCCGCCCAGGAAATACAGCGGGTTCAGCGACACCTTTTCGGCAAACTGCTCCAGCCACTTATGGGCCACGAAGAAGGCGGCTATGCAAGCGATTACGGCCATTACGGCGGACAGGATCATGATATCTTTGGCAAATACGCTCAGGATGTCCCGGGTGGTGGCGCCATTGATCTTGCGGACCGCCATTTCCTTGGAGCGCCGCAGGCTTTCGTCCCGGATGAAGCCGATGAGTCCGAGCAGGGCGATCAGCAGGGAGAAAACGGCTCCCAGCGCCATCGTATTGCGCATTTTCTTGCTGTCGTCATAGGCAGCCCGCATCGCTTCTTCGTAGGAGACAATCTCGATGTCCCGGCCCTCGAGGGTCTGCTCCAGCGCAGTGCGTACGGCAGGCAATGACGCCGGATTATTCACCTTGAACAGGATATGCGGCATGTAGTCCGTGCCAATCTCACCATGGAACATGACGCTCGGGCGCGGATCGACACCTTGCAGGTTGCCGATCAGGTAATTCTTATACACGCCAGTGATGGTAAAATAATAAGGGATTTCGTCATCCGTCACGGGTCCGTGCTCGGTGACAAATACCTGCTTGCCCACGGCGCCGTCACTCCAGTCCGTGAATTCGGCCATCCTGGCCACGAACTTCTCATCCACGGCGATTTCGAGGTCACCCCTCGGGGCGCGGCCGTCCACGAACGGAATGCCCAG
>JAFYZE010000157.1 GCA_017548805.1 Bacteroidales bacterium | reverse complement strand
GTGTCTCGGCTGGTCTCGGCGATACGGATATCCTTGTCCCTGTCGGCCTCGGCCTTACCGATCTCACCGAAACGGTTCTGCTCGGCCACGCTCTTCTTGGCGTCGTTGATGGCCTTGGCGGCAGCTTCCTTACCGAGAGCCTCGATATAGCCGGACTCGTCACGGATATCGGTGACGTTGACGTTGATGAGCTTCAGACCGATCTTGCGGAGCTCGGCCTCGACGTTCTGGCTGACGGCGGCGAGGAACTTGTCGCGGTCGGCGTTGATCTCCTCGATGTCCATCGTGGCGATGACCAGACGGAGCTGACCGAAGAGGATATCGGTGGCGATGTTCTGGATGTCGGAAGGATGCAGTCCGAGCAGACGCTCTGCGGCGTTGGTCATGACTTCAGGCTCGGTGGAGATACCGACCGTGAAGCGGCAGGGCACGTCGACGCGGATGTTCTGCTTGGACAGTGCGTTGGTAAGGTTGCACTCGATGCTGATGGGGGTCAGGTCGAGCATTTTCCAATCCTGGAAAACGGGCCAGATGAAGGATGCACCGCCGTGGATGCATCGTGCGGAGGATATGGAACCTTCCTTGTTCTTGCCGGTCTTTCCGTAGATGACGAGGATCTTGTCGGACGGACACCTCTTGTAACGCCTGAGGATGGCGGCGAAGGTCACGAAGACGACGAATACGATGATGATGATCAGTTCAATTCCCATAGTATCAGTATATTATGTGTTAGACGATAAGTGAATCAAGCTCTTCCACGAGCAGTGTGCTCGGGCTCAGGACCTCGACGACGCGTATGGGCGTGCCGGTCTTGAGGGTGTCGGAGTCGGTGAGCGCGGCATACTCACGGACTGCGTTGTTGATGGTTATCTGCACCTTGCCTTCGCCGGAGCGCTCGCCGGGGATGGTCAGGTAGACCGTACCCTGGCAGCCGACGGCGGCCTTGTACACGTCGATGTTGCCCGACTGCTGCATGCCGCTGAGCCACTTGAACATGTACATGACGATGGCGACGAGGGCCAGGCCGACCAGCAGGGAGATCAGGATCAGGAGTCCCTTGGAGGAAATGCTCTTCTGCAGGAGGATGAAGGTCCATCCAAATCCGAGAAGGAAATTGACGAGATTGCGGAAGGTATAGAGGTTCATCCCCGAGCCCATCGCTGCTGAAGGATCGTCAAAATCGATGTCCATTCCACCTCCTTCGACGTCGAAGTCTCCTCCGGCTGCGCCGATGAAGGTCATGATCGTCTGGACGATGAAGACCAGCGAGGCCGCAAGGGTGATGCTCCACAATACTTTCATTATCACACTGAGTGATGCCCACCATACTGCTATCATATCAAATAGGTTTTAATTGGTTTCTGCTGCGAATATAGGAAAGAATTTATTGAAAAACAATAATTTTTTATAAAAAATGTAAAAAATGCCTCCTTATGTCGTTCCAAGGAGGCTGGAGGGGGATCCTCCCGCGTCAGCGGGCGGAGAAGGCCAGTATGTTGTCGATGGCTTCTTCCCTGTCGTCAGTTATGGACAGGATGAGCCCTTTGTATTTTCCGCGTGCGAGAAGGTCTTCGAGCAGGGGATAGAGCGGGACCTCGCGGGTGTAGTAGTCCACGCCGAGGAACACCATCGGGCTGGCGTAGCCGAAGGTCTCGTAGTGGTTCTGGGCCGCATCCTGGAATATCTCCTGGAAAGTGCCGGCCGAGCCGGGGGAGTAGATGATGCCGCCCTTGGCGATTGAGAGGAGAGTGTCCTCGCGGACGCTGTTGAAGAAGAACTTGGCGATGTCGGTCGCAAAAGGAGTTGCGGGTTCATGCCCGTAGAACCACGTGGGGATGCCGAGGCTGCGGTAGTTCTTCTGCGGGAACCTCTTCCTGACCTCGAACGACGTACGGAGCCATCCCGAATCCCTGAAGGAGGGCGCTGAGCTGAGTATCCCCAGCGCTTCCTCGAACTCGTCCATGTCCCTTCCGGCCATCCACGCTCCGAAATGCGTGGCCTCCATGGCGCCCGGGCCTCCGCCCGAAGCCATGATCTTGCCTTTCTCCGTGAGGGTCTTGCTGATGATGGCGACGTTCTTATAAGCTTCGTCGGTGCGGAGCAGGGCGTGTCCGCCCATCACCGCGACGACCTGTTTCTCGTCGTAACGGCTCAGGAAATCGTACATGGCGTCACTGATCGCATGGTCGTGGAGGGAGCGTCCCAGGGTCTCGCGGATGTCGTCGCAGTGCTTGCCCTGCTCGGTGTAGTTCATGTAAACGCGCGAGTCGAAACAGGTCGCGAAGCTCTGCTCATCCTCCGGGTCGTATCCGTCATAAAGCGACTCTCCAGTGTAGAGCTTGCCACGGAAGGCGTTGTACACGCGTCCCATGCGGGGGAACACTATGCAGGTCTTGCCTATCTCGCCCTCCATCTCGTCCGGAATCTCGCATCCGAGGAAGCAACAGTCGGTAAAGCGGTGACCTGCCGCAACGTACTGCGGGACCAGATTGAAATCAATGTACTGGAAAACGTAACGGGTGATATATCCCGTGCTGTCCGGCGCCGGGAGTTCGGCTATGTTCTCGACTTCCTTATAGGGATTGGCCATGGTCGGTTTCAGTGTTTGCAGTTTCAGTATCAGCAAAGATAGCAATTTCGGATGATTTATTCTATATTTGTATATCAGACTAACCCCTGTTTTATGAAATCCATCAGATACTTCCTCTCCCTGCTCGCAGTCCTTGCGGCAGCTTTTTCGTGCAGCAAGGCACCGGTCCATGCACCATCCATTCCCAAAGATCCCGCCATCGAGAAACAGATCGACCGCATATTGTCCGGGATGACCCTGGACGACAAGGTCGGCCAGATGCTACAGATCAATATCGACGTCATGGGCGGATACGCGTTCAAGGACGGACGCCCGGCATGGGGCCTGAGTGAGGAGAAGGTCGATACCATGATAGCCAAATACCGTATCGGCTCCTTCCTCAATGCTCCCGGTATGGCCGGAACGCCCGAGCAGTGGTACGAGTGGATAGGTATGTTCAACAAGTATTCGGTCGAACATCTCGGCGTTCCGACCCTTTACGGCCTGGACCACAACCACGGAGTGACTTATTCTCAGGGAGGTACGCTTTTCCCCCAGCCGATCAACGTCGGCGCTTCCTTCAATACAGATGTGGTAAAGACCATGGCTGAGGTAACGGCTTATGAGAGCCGCGCCACGGACTGCCCCTGGGTGTTCAATCCCGTCGTGGACCTCGGCCGCGACCCGCGCTGGCCGCGCATCTATGAGAGTTTCGGCGAGAGCCCGCTGGTCAATGCCAGGATGGTCGAGACGGAGGTCAAGGCCTACCAGGGCGATGACCCCAACCATATCGACAAGTATCATGTGGCGACCTCCGTCAAGCATTATTTCGCCTATGGAGCGCCCTTTACGGGCAAGGACCGCACGCCGGCCTATCTGTCGCCGCAGATGATACGCGAGAAGTATTTCACGCCTTTCAAGGCTGCTGCCGAGGCCGGCGCCCTGACCTTCATGGTCAACTCCGCCAGCATCAACGGCATGCCCGTCCACGCCAGCTACGAGTATCTCACGAAGTGGCTCAAGGAGGACCTCAACTGGGACGGTATGATCATCACAGACTGGGCTGACATCAACAACCTCTACACCCGCGAGAAAGTGGCCAAGGACAAGAAGGACGCCATCCGCATCGCCATCAACGCCGGCATCGACATGAGCATGGATCCGTACAGCGTGGATGCCTGCATCCTGCTGAAGGAACTGGTCGAGGAAAGAAAGATTCCCATGAGCCGCATCGACGATGCTGTCAGCCGCATCCTGCGGATGAAG
>JAFYZE010000156.1 GCA_017548805.1 Bacteroidales bacterium | reverse complement strand
TTCGAGCACTGTGGTGGAGTCAAAATACGCCATGATCTCCGTACCGCGGATCTGGTCGAAGCACAAAGTGTCCTCCTGGATGATGATGAAGGCGTTAGACATCAGGTTGGCCTTGTCCATCCTCTGGTTCTTGACCGAGACGGTCAGGCTGTCGGAAGTGTATTGCCGATTGCCTTCATTCCACACGATAGGCGAAAGGAAAAGCCTGGCCAGCGAATCAAGGTCGGTATACTCCAGCGAGTCGCATCGAGCCTGCATGTCGGACTTGAACATGCGGATATGGCCCCTGGCCCTCAGGAAGCCAATGGCCGTGGTATCGCGATTGGCCAGGGAATCCCGGACAAAGAGTTCGCGCTCAGCGGCCAGGGCTTCAACCCTTGCGATAGAGTCCAGCCGCATCTTTTCCGCCATGGCGATAGAGTCAAGCGCTACCGGCTCTTCAAACGACAGTGAATCAAGGGGCTGTTCGATATCCGGCTCCGGAACGCTTTCCTGCTCCACGGGATCCTCGGCTTGCTTTACGCGCTCCGGCGCGGATGAAGCAACACTCTTGCCGCGGTAAGTGGCCACGGGATCCGCGGCCATGTCGTCAAGGCGTCTCGAGGCAGCCGCCACGATATTGCCGTTGATATCGCATTTCGGCACTGTCCAGTAGACCATGTGGTCAGCCCCCATGTACACTGTATCGATCTGCCCACCCTGATCGGTCTCCGCTATGACAGCGGCTTCACGCTCGAGTGTCACCTGAGAAAGCGAGTCCACATAGAACAGCCGCTTGGACAGGGCCGACACGTTGCGTGTAGTGTCCATGACCTGGACATTGCCGAACATCTCGATGTCATTGCGTGCGCGGTCGAAATACAGGGAATCCGCCCACCCTTCCTGGGTGTCGGACATGAGATGGACATCATTGGTGAAGAAGAAACGGTCGTTCGCCTTGTCGTACGAACCTTCCTCGGAGGAAAGCATATTCTTTCCTTTCCACGCGTCGAGGCCGCCGAAGAACTCGGCGAAATCATAGTCGGTATGGTACAGCAACCTCTTGGTGCTGACATAGACCGAATCGGTGTACATGTTAACGTTCCGCTCGAAGGTGAACAGCCTCTCTTTGGAATCATAAGTACCTTCCGTGCTTTCGATCACCTGTCCGTCCTTGTCGCGCATCGATGCACCGCGCTGGAAATACGCGACACTGTCCCTGGTGTTATAGTCCAGATAACGAGTTCTCAAGGTGTTTCCATCCTTGTCCATGAGCTGTACCTGCGGTCCCCTGAACTGTGCCAGGTCGTCGTCGATAAGATAGTCCAGCCGCTCGCTGGAAAGGACGGTGCGGTCCTGGATGATCTGGACATGGCCATATGCATTGATTACGCGCATGTCGACATTCCAGAGGGCGGAATCGCAGACGAGATATGTGTTGTTGTGGAGGAAACGCGCCTCGATGGCTTTCCTGTAATGGAAGCCTGCCGCACTTTCGATCAGCTCCAGCGACTTGGCGTTCATCAGCACCACGACGCTGTCTGTCTGGCCCCGGTTTCTCTGGGCAGACAGCGGCTGCATCATGACAGCCGCCAGCAAGAAAGCGATGATCGGACGGCGGAAGGACATCGAGCGGGACTGCTATTCGCGGAACTTGTCCTTCCACCCGCTGCGGTTGAACTCGCAGTCCTTGAACAGGGGATCCAGGACAATATGGGTGGTGGCGATCTTTTCGTCTATGAACTCGTTGATCACCTTCATCTGCTTCTCATACTTGACCTGGTCGGCCAGATCCGTGAAATCATTCTCGAAAGAAGCTGTATGGGCGGGGATGACCTTGTCAAGCCGGATGATCTTGTACACGAGGTTGCCGTCGCGGCCCTCATTGTCAAGGGACGCGATGGGCTCGGATATCTCGCCCTCCTTAAGGTCACGGATGGCGGCATAGTCCTGGGGCTTGATCTGGTCCACCTCGAAATAGGAACTTCCGGTATTGGGATCGGACATCTGGCCGCCGTTGGTACGGGTGGCCGGATCCTGAGAGTAGAAACGGGCGGCCAGCTCGAAAGTGACGGCCTTGTTCTGTATCTCGGTACGGAGTGAATCGAGGGTCTTGAACGCCTTGGTCTGATCCTCCTGGGTATACTGGGGACGGAGAAGGATATGGCGGGCGTTGAACATGTCGCCCTTCTTCTCGAGGACCTCGATGATGTGGAATCCGTCAGGAGTCTCGACTATCTGGGAAATGGTACCTGGCTTGAGGGCCATGGCGGCATCGGAGAAAGCGGGCCAGTAGATGGACTTGGAGGCCATGCCGAGCTCTCCTCCCCTGCGGGAACTGCCATCCTCGGAATAGAGGCGCGCTAGTGTGGCGAAGCTCTCGCCGTTCAGGATGCGCTCGCGCAGTGCAAGGAGCCTCTCCTTGACTGCGAGCGCAGCCGCTTCGCGGTCGGGGTAGATGCATATCTGGCTCATCTGGTACTTCATAGGCACGACGGGAAGCGTCGAAACGTCCGCGGAGTCGAGATACTGCTTGACGTCATAGGGAGTCATGTCGGGAACCTTGGAAGCGATCTCCGACTGCTCCTGCTCGGTCAGGCTCTGGTCCTCGAGCTGACGGCGCCACTCCTCGCGCAGGCGGTAAAGAGGCTTGCCGAAATACTCCTCCAGGGCCTCGTCTCCGCCGAAATAGCTGCGGTACTGGTCGATCTGGCTGTTGAGGGTGTTCTCGACATTGTCGTTGCTGATGGTGAGCGAATCCACGCGGGCCTGCATCAAGAAAATCTTGGACTCGAGCATCTTCTCCAGCACCTCACAGCGGGCGCCCCTGTCGGACGGCATTCCCTGTGCCCGCATCATCTGGATCTGGGCCTCAATGTCTGCAAGGGAGATCATTTCATTGCCGACCACGGCAACGGACTTGTCGATAAGTCCTCCCTGATATCTCTGTGCAAAAGCTGCGGTGGAGCAACACGACAGGGCGACGGCCGTCGCCAGCAAGATGATAGTCTTTCTCATTTGTCAGAATAAATAATAAAGTTTTCCTTGGCCAGGGCATCATCCAGCAAGTCCTGTTCCAAAGTCGTCAGCAGGCGGTGTTTCCTGTTGCTGATGATGATATCCCGGATGCGGTCCTCGCAATAATCCAGCGGAGCAAGGGTGCCGGCCTTGCGGGTTTCGAGGACGTAGGCCACCTTCAGGTCTCCCCTTTCCTCCCTCATCTCGATATAGGATCCGGAGAGCTTGGAGAGCATGGTGCCATAGTCGGTACCGAACTCGCGCGCCAGGGTGACGGCATCTATCCAGCGCTCCGACCAGTCGACATAACGGAGGGCGGAAGAGTAAGCAAGGCTGTCCGCCTCGGCGATGTCTTCGTATTTGTTGGACGACATCCTCCTGCGGATGGTCTCATAGTTCGGGGAATCCTCCATGATATCGAGGAAGCGCGCCTTCAGTATGGGAATGTCAAGGACGAACAGGTCGCTGTGGTCCTCGTAATACTTCTCGATCTCCTGCCGGGTGACGTTGGTGTCCAGACGCTCGTTTACGTAGCGCTGCTCGTAGCGGTAGCGGAGCAGGGAGTTCTTGTAGTCCTCGAGCTCGCGCGAGACATCTTTCTCCGACTTGGAGAGCTGCTGCTCAGCCATGTCGGCATACAGGCAGCCGGTAGCCCATGAGCGGATGTACTGCTCAGCGAGACGGGTGCTGTCCTCGGCCGATACCCCGTTGGGGATGAGAGCCTCAAGCTCCGAAAGGTACAGCTTGTGCGACCCCACCTTGGCGGCCACGTCGCCGTCATGCACGAAATCCCCTATCGCGCGGCACGAAGCGAGCAGTGCGATGAATAAGCATACAATGAGTATCCGACAGTTGTTCACGATATAGTCGTTTGTAACTGGCAAATATACGAATAATCTTTTTTCAATCAAAAACAGGAGGTTTCCAAACGGCTCCCTGACGGGTGTCGCGGGCCTCGAGCCTCGCGTCCAGGAGATGGAGTATCTGGAAATTGCGGATGAGCCCCCAGCGGGCCTTCTCGACGAAACGCGGCGGGACTTCGCCCGCGACCCGCTCGATGTACAGGTCGGGGCGGAGACGCTCCAGGATATCGATGACGAAGTCAAGATACTCGTCAAGGGTCCATTGCAGGAAGCGCTCCGGGTGCTCCCGGGCTTCGGCTTCCATGCGCGTACCCTTGACCAGCTGGAGCTGGTGGAACTTGATGCTGTGGAGCGGCAGGGAGTTGATGGCCGCGCACTGGTCCAGGAGCATCTGCCGGGTCTCGCCCGGCAGGCCGAGGATGAAGTGCGCGCCGACGTCGAAGCCGCGCGCGGCGGTCGCTTCGACAGCCCTGCGGGCGCACTCGAAGCCGTGGCCGCGCCCGATATGCTCCAGCGTAGCGTCATAGCACGATTCGATGCCATACTCGACCTGGATG
>JAFYZE010000155.1 GCA_017548805.1 Bacteroidales bacterium | reverse complement strand
TGTCGGCTAAGATGTTCCTGAATTCGATAGACACCGGGTCTGTGCCCATCCAGGGCACGGCTATCGGCGACGCGGTCCTGACCGCGGCCCGCAGTTTCAGCGAGCAGAGCGAGAAGAGCCGTGCCATCATAGTCATTACCGACGGCGAGAACCATGAGGACGATCCGGTCGATGCCGCCCGCCAGGTGGCTGAGATGGGCATCAAGGTATATACGATAGGTGTCGGCTCGCTCCGCGGGCAGCCCATCCCCAAGGACGGGCAGCTCATGAAGGACAGCGAGGGCAATATAGTCGTCAGCCGCCTGGACGAGGGAACCCTGCAGCAGATGGCCGAGGCCGGAAACGGAGCGTACGTCCATGCCGGCAACGAGGAGTTCGGCCTCAATCCCATCATCGACGACATCCGCAAGATGGAGGCCGAAAAGTTCAATTCCGTCGTTTTCGAGGAATATGACGAGCACTACATGTATTTCTTTGCCGCGGCGCTGGCGCTGTTCGTGATAGAGATGCTGATAGGGGAGAGGCGCATGCGCAAGAAACTGTTTTAGAATGAGATGAAAGTGAAGTCCGTCATATTTTGCGCGGTGCTCCTGCTGCTGTCCGCCTCCGCCTTCGGCCAGGCGGACCGCCACGACGTGCGCGCCGGCAACCGCAAGTTCCGCAAGGGGGACTACAAGGCCGCCGAGATAGTCTACCGCAAGGCCGTGGTCAAGGATTCGACGTCGATGGCCGGATCGTACAACCTCTCCAACGACCTTTACAGGCAGGAGGGGTTCGAGGATGCCGGCAAGGCCATGGAAGCGGCGGCGCGCGGTGCTGCCGATGTCGCCGCCATGCCTGATGCCGCCCCCAGGCAGGTTCGCAAGTCGGTGGACTCGGCTTCCGACGTGTTCTACAACTCCGGCGATATCGCCCTTCAGCAGAAGGATTACGCCGCTGCGGTCGAGGCCTTCAAACAAGCGTTGTTGAGAAGGCCGGACGACCTGGATGCCAAGGAAAACTATATCTACGCCAAGCTGATGCTTCAGAACCAGCAGAATGGCGGTGGCGGCGGTGGCGGCCAGAACAACCAGGATCAGGACCAAAACCGGGATCAGGATCAGAATCAAGACCAGAATCAGGATCAGAACCAGGACAACCAGAATCAGGACAATCAGGACCAGGGTGACCAGGGCCAGTCCGGTTCCGAGCAGCCCCGGGAGATAAAGATCTCCCCCCAGCAGGCCCAGCAGATGCTGCAGGCCATCCAGGCCAAGGAGAGGGAGACTCAGGACAAGGTGAACAAGGAAAAGGCGGCGGCCCTAAAGTCCCGCCAGAAAGAGAAGAATTGGTAAACTATGAAGAGATTTGCCATCATACTTGCGTTGCTGACGGCCTCCATGGCCGCCTTTGCGCAGAACTCCATCAAGGTTCAGGTACCGAACGTGGTGGCCGCGGACGAGCAGTTCAACATCTCCTTCATAATCGAAGGCGAGAATGCACCGTCGGACTTCAACTGGTCCGAGGGCGATGACTTCCAGCTCGTCTGGGGTCCCCAGAAAGGCACTTCCACCAGTATTACCGTCGTCAACGGCAAGAGGACGCGTTCCGTGCAGCATACATATACTTATGTATTGATTCCGCGCAGGACAGGCAACCTCGTGATACCTTCCGCCACGGCTACGGTCAAGGGAGACCAGATAGCCTCGGCCCGTACAACGGTCGAGGTCGTGTCCGACGGCGCTTCCCAGGGTTCCTCCGGCGGCTCTTCCCAGTCGCAGGGCTCTTCTTCCGGCTCCTCTGCAGGACAGTCCTCGTCCAGGGCTTCCTCTATAGGTGACATTGCGCGCGACGACCTTTTCCTCAGGCTTTCCCTCAGCCGCACCAATGTCGTCGTGGGTGAGCCCATCACGGCTACGCTGAAGCTTTACCAGCGCGTGAACATCGCCGGTTTCGAGGATGCCAAGTTCCCGACTTTCAACGGTTTCTGGAGTCAGGAGGTCCTTGCGCCGACCACCATCGACTTCAAGCGCGAGAGCTATAACAACATGATCTACAACACCGCCGTGCTGCGCAGCTATGTGCTGATACCGCAGCAGGCCGGTGACATCACAATTGATCCCGCAGAGCTGGTGTGCCTGGTCAATGTCAGGGCCCCGTCCAGCGGCTCCAACAGCATTTTCGACAGTTTCTTCCAGGAAGATTACCGTACCATACGCAAGCGCGTGACTTCCGAATCCTACAAGGTCCATGTGTCTAAGCTTCCGTCGGGTGCTCCGGCCTCTTTCGGAGGCGGTGTCGGTTCTTTTACCATCAAGACCGCCCTGAGCAAGGATTCGCTCCGCACCCACGATGCCGCGTCCCTTATGGTCACGATTTCCGGAAAGGGAAATGTCTCGCTCCTGGAGGCTCCGAAGATCGATTTCCCTCCGGATTTCGAGGTGTATGACGTCAAGGTCACAGACAATACCGACAGTTCCACGGGCCGTACGACCGGCTCCAAGACTTTCGAATACCCTTTCATCCCTCGCAGCCATGGCACTTTCACGCTGGGACCGATAGAATATGGGTACTATGATATCGATGCCGGACGATACGCGACGCTGCGTACCGATCCCATTACGGTGAAAGTTGCCCGAGGCAACGACGCTGACGCACCGCAGGCGGGCCAGATGGTCCAGGGCACCGTACGCAGGGATGTCAAGAGCCTTGGCTCTGACATACGCTTCATTGCTACCAAGCGGCCGTCACTGTCGCGTCAGGGGAGTTTCTTCGTGTTCTCCGGAGGATTCTGGGCGCTGCTGGCGCTGCTGCTGGCCGCTGCCGCGGCGGCATACCTGCTGCTGAAGCGGCGGGCGGCGCGCCGGGCCGACGTAGTCGGCACACGCGGCCGCGCCGCCACCAAGATGGCGCAGAAGCGCCTCTCGGTGGCCGAGGGCTACCTCAAGAACGACCTTTACACCGCTTTCTACGAGGAACTTCATCGAGCCTTGCTCGGATTCGTGTCAGACAAACTCTACATCGACACTGCCGACATGACCAAGGAGAACATCGCGTCCGCCCTCTCCTCCGGAGGTGTTCCGGAGTCTCTAGTGTCCGAGTTTACCGGGCTTCTGGATGCCTGCGAGTATGCGCGCTATGCTCCCGATGCCGGGCACGAGGCCATGAACGCCCATTACGAGACTGCGGTCGGTGTCATTTCCATGATAGATTCGAACATGAAGAAAAAGAATGCTTCCGCAACGCGGAATGTTGTCACCGGCATGATGCTGGCGCTGCTGCTGCCGGCGTGGAACGCTTCCGCGCAGGCTTCCGCCGATTCGCTGTGGAACGCCGGCACGGCCGCTTATTCCGAGGGTAAGTGGGATGTCGCGGCCGAGGCCTGGACTGCCATCGAGGCACAGGGGCTGGAGTCTCCGGAGCTTTATTATAATATAGGTAACGCTTTCTTCAAGTCTTCGGACTATGCGCACGCCATCCTCTACTACGAACGCGCGCTGAAACTTGACCCGTCCTATTCCGACGCCCGGTTCAACCTTGAGTT
>JAFYZE010000154.1 GCA_017548805.1 Bacteroidales bacterium | reverse complement strand
CGGCGAACCGGTTCCCTTCGCTGCAATCCAGCTTCAGGGAACTATGACCGGTACCAGCACTGACGCGGATGGAGCCTATTCCATCCAGGTGCCTTCAACGGGCTCCCTCGTTTTCTCCTCTGTGGGTTATACCACCCTGGTTGTTCCGGTTCAGGGCCGTGCCACTCTCGACGTGGTGCTCGAGCCGGATGCCGAGTTCATTGACGAGACCATCGTCGTGGCCTACGGTACCGCTACCAAGTCGTCCTTCACCGGCTCAGCGGCCATGGTGAAGAGCGAGGAGATCGAGAAGAAGATCACCACCAGTGTGACCAACGCCCTCGCCGGCGCCGCCCCCGGTGTCCAGATCGTTTCCTCGACCGGTGACCCTACCAGCAGCTCTCCGACCATCCGTATCCGCGGCGTCGGTTCGCTCAGCGCCAGCAACTCGCCGCTCATCGTGGTTGACGGTGCCCCTTACAGCGGATCCATCTCCGACATCAACCCCAACGACGTCGAGTCCATGTCCGTCCTCAAGGATGCTTCCGCTTCCGCTATCTACGGCCACCGCGGTGCCAACGGTGTCATCCTCATCACCACCAAGAAGGGCCAGGCCGGCCAGGCTACCGTCAAGCTCGATGCTCGTTTCGGTTCCAACAGCCGCCTCATCCCGAATTACGACGTGATCACCGATCCGGGACAGTATTATGAGACCTACTACAAACTCATGTACGGCCAGTATTACTATTCCGGTCATACCGTGGCCGAGTCCTACGCCTATGCTGACAAGTACCTGTACGACAACCTTAACGGCGGTCTCGGATATCAGGTCTATACCGTTCCCGCTGGTGAGAAGCTCATCGGTACCAACTTCAAGCTTAATCCGAACGCCAAGCTCGGTTACAGCGACGGTGAGTACTACTATCAGCCGGATGACTGGTACAACGAGGTTTACCACAACTCGTTCCGTCAGGAGTACAACCTTTCCGTGAGTGGCGCTGCCAACAACTTCAACTACTACGCCAGCCTCGGTTACCTGGATGATGGCGGTATCGTCAACAACTCCGGATACAAGCGTTACACCGCACGTATCAATACCGATTATCAGATAAGGCCTTGGATCAAGTTCCAGACCAATGTCAGCTACTCGCTTTCCAATTCACAGTCCAACGGATACAACGGCAGCTGGGGTTCCTCCGGAAACCTCTTCTACATCACGAACATGATCGGCCCTATCTATCCGCTGTATGTTCGCAATGCCGACGGCAGCCTCAAGGTTGAGAACGGCCGTCAAATCTACGATTCCAACAACACGAACTTCACCCGTCCTAACTTCGTAGGAAACGCTGTCCGTGACAACGAGTACAACTCATTCCTTTCCATTGCCGATGTCCTTGTCGGAAAGTTCGGTGCAGTCATCACTCCGGTCAAGAACCTGACTCTTCAGATCAATGCCAGCATCTATGATGACAACACCCGCAGCAATACCTTGTACAGCATGTTCGGAGGTGCCTCTGGTACCGAGGGTGCCACGTCCGTCACCCACAGCCGCTATTTCACTCTGAACCAGCAGTATCTTGCCGAGTACAAGAGCGACTTCGGCGGCAGCCTGCACAGCATCGACGTCCTTGCAGGTTACGAGCAGTACAATTACAGCCGCACCTACCTTAACGGCTATAACGACCATCTGTTCAACCCGCTCGTGGGCGAACTCGACAATGCTGATGGAAAAGCCAGTATGTCCAACAGCTCCTACAAGAACTTCTACATGACCGAAGGTTTCCTCGGCCGCGCCCAGTATGACTATGACGGCAGGTATTTCGCAAGCGCCTCCTTCCGTCGTGACGCTTCCTCGCGTTTCGCTCCCGGACACCGCTGGGGTAACTTCTGGTCGCTTGGCGGCGCCTGGCTCATCAGCCAGGAGAGCTTCATGAGCGGCGTGTCCTGGGTCGACATGCTCAAGTTCAAGGTAAGTTTCGGCCAGCAGGGTAACGACGACCTCGGACAGGGTTTCTATCCTTACTCTGACCAGTACACCCATTCCTACAACGAGGATACCAAGGAGTTCTCCATCAGCCTCTCCTACAAGGGCAACGAGGATATCACCTGGGAGACTCACAACGACTTCAACACCGGATTCGACTTCGAACTTTTCCGCGGTCGTCTCAACGGTAACATCGAATACTTCAACAATGTCACCAAGGACATGCTCTACATGAAGAATGTCCCGCTTTCCGCAGGTAACCCTACCGGACGCGTTCCTATCAATGTCGGTGACATGCGTAACGCCGGATTCGAGGTCGCACTCGACGGATATATCATCCGCAACAAGAATTTCGTCTGGACATGGAACGCCAACGCCAGCCACTACAAGAACACCATCCTCTCTCTCGACGAGAGCGTGTCCGAGAATGGTATCAAGGGTTCCAACTACATTTGGAAGGTGGGCGGCTCCAGCTATGACACCTATATGTACAAGTATGCAGGAGTCGATCCCGAGACCGGACGTGCCCAGTACTGGAAGCATGATGACGAGACCGGTGAGGACAGCACTACCTTCATCTTCGACGAGGCTACCCGTTATGAGCTCGGAACCATCATTCCGAAGGTCTTCGGCGGTCTCGGCACAGCTATCAACGCCTACGGCTTCGATTTCTCCGCCCAGTTGTCATATCAGCTCGGCGGCAAGTACTACGACGGTAACTATCAGCAGTTGATGTGGACCCAGTCCTCCGCCGGACAGGCATGGCACAAGGACGTCCTCAGAGCCTGGACTCCTGAGAACACAAACACCGACGTGCCTCGCATGGATGGTGATACCCAGGTCTCCCAGAGCAATGTCGACCGCTTCCTCGTCTCCTCCGACTATCTCAGCATCAACAATGTGACCCTGGGCTACACCTTCCCCACCTCTTGGACCAGGAAGATCCAGCTCAGCTCGCTCCGCGTCTATGTTGCAGGAGAGAATCTCGCTGTATTCACCGCCCGCAAGGGTCTGGATCCGCGCGACTCCTTCGCCATCGGCGGATTCACTACCGGCCGTGGTACCAGCTCCTACTCGACGATGCGTACCGTCACCGGCGGCATCACCCTCACGTTCTAATCTAAATGAAAAAGGATATGAAACTCTATAAAGTACTTTCCGTCGCGCTTGCAGGCTTTGCCCTCATTGCCTGCTCGGATATCGATACACAGATTCCTGAAAGCGGCACCATGCTCGCTACTCAGGTGCAGGAGACGAACCTTATCGCCCCCTCCAGGGCTGAGGCTTCTTTCGCCGGTCTGTTCTCGTCCATCGGTCAGTCGGCCAAAATGTACAGCACTCCGGATGACTGGCAGTTCCTGATGATCAACTTCTGCAACGACCTCGAGGGTGCCGATGCGCTGATCGCCGACTCCGGCTACAACTGGTTCTCCGTTTGCGGCGAGCTTTCCTCCCGCAACGCCAACTACCGTAACCCTACGATCCGTTATAGGGCTCCCTATAGCATGATCGCCAACGTCAATACCTTCATCCTCAGCTATCCCGAGGATGTCGATGATCCCGATGCCCTCAATATGCTTGCCCAGGCCAGGGCTCTCCGCGCTTACTCGTACATGATGCTCGCTCCGAGCTTCCAGTTTGCATATGAGTTCGCTGCCGATCAGCCTTGCGTCCCGCTCGTGACCGAGTCCTTCCCCGAGGACTTCACCAACAATCCTCGTGCTACCGTACGTGAGATCTACGAGCAGGTCATCAAGGACCTCGACTATGCAGTCGAGCATCTGGAGGGTTCCTCACGCACGTCGAAGGCTTACGTCGACGGCAATGTCGCCCATGGTCTCCGCGCCCGCGCTTATCTATACATGGGTGAGTGGGCAAAGGCTCTTGCCGACGCCCAGGCTGCGGCCAGCGGCTACACTCCGGCTTCCCTTGAGGATGTGTCCAGACCTTATTTCATGGACATCAAGGAAGGATGCTGGATCTGGGGCTATGACATGACTGTCGCCATCGCCGACGTCTATCCTTATGCCACTACTTCCAGTTGGCTGCGTTCATTCTCCGCCAATGGATACGCTCCTGCCGTCCAGTGCTACACCTGCATCAACAAGCTCCTCTATGACAAGATCCCTGCAAGTGATGTCCGTAAGGGATGGTGGGTGGACGAGAATCTCGAGTCCCCGCTTCTTGACGGTTTGAAGTGGCCCGGATTTGACGACGTGGCCAATGCAGACGACGGTGGTGACACCAAGTCTCCTTTCCTGCCTTATACCAATGTCAAGTTCGGATGCCTCTCGATCGGTACCCAGACCAACGACGAGGACATGCCTCTCATGCGTGTAGAGGAAATGATCCTTATCCAGGCAGAATGCCAGGCACGTCTCGGAAAGACTTCCGATGCTGTCAGTACTCTCACCAACTTTGTCAAGACCTATCGCGATCCTCAGTATGACGTGAACGGCCGCGGCCTCAGTCTCATGGATGAGATCTGGTTCCAGCGCCGCGTCGAGCTCTGGGGTGAAGGTTTCTTCGTGAGCGATGCAAAGCGTCTCAACAAGCCTACCGTACGTTTCCATGACGACACCGGCAACATCGCTCCTGCATTCCGTTTCAACCTCGCTGCCAACGATCCCTGGTTGCTCATGCGTTTCCCTCAGGGCGAAATGAACACCAACTTCGGTATTGTTGACAACTCCGGCGGTCACCAGCCTGTCACTGACGAAGGCAAGGAACTCCGTGACGGTGTAACCGACTAACCGATAAAATGAATTGCATTATGAAAAGATTCAGATATTTCTTTTTAGCTTTGGCTGCCCTCTCTCTTGCTGTTGCATGTACACAGAAAGAGGAGCCTTTCCAGCCTGGTGATCCGGATGTCTCTGGCTGCTACGGAGTTTATTTCCCCGTGCAGGAAGCGGCAGGTGCACATACCTATGATCCTACTATGCCCACGACCGTCGAGTTCACCGTAAAGCGTACCAACAGCTCCGGCGCCATCACGGTTCCCGTTAAGTATACCGAGTCCGAGACCGGTGCTTTCCAGGTGGGTACTTTGAGTTTTGCCGATGGTCAGGAGGAGACCACCCTCAAGGTGGATTTTCCGAACACCGGTATCGGTACCACTTATTCCCTTTCACTGCTTGTAGATGATCCCCAGTATGCTTCCCAGTACAATGACGGAGCTGTTTCCATTGACTTTTCCGTCCTTCGTGTCGAGTGGATAGAGATGAAGGATCCTAAGACTAAGGAAACTGCCCTTGTCACTTTCACGAATAAGCAGTGGAATTATGTCGCTGAGGCTAAACTCAAGTATTATGAGGTGGATGGTGTCCGCACATGCGAGACATTTGACGAGAAGATAGTCTCTTCCAACATGGACCTGATCCCTGCTGGAAACAAGGGTATCTTCGGATGCGGTGAGAACAATCACCTGCATTTCACATGGTATGTCAAGAGCGGCAATATCGATGTCCCTAAGCAGTACATGGGATTCAACTACAATGATGGTGACTGGCAGGTAGCTGACGAAGGTGTGGGCGATCCCATCTACGTCTATGACTGGTTCAATTACTATATCACTGACGGTGGTTATGCCGGTTCATGGCCTGACTGGGAGACCTTCCTTGAGAAGAATCCCGGTGCTAAGACCCGCTCTTCCTATGATGGGAACGGCGGCTTCATGCTGACAGTTCGCTATTACATCCCCGGCCTCGGTGGCTGGAGCCCTGCTGATGATAGCCTTGTAGGTATCGTTTCCGGTTATACGCGCGTGGACTACTCCATTGCGATGGAGCTTGACTATGTGCAGGACGATGTCCTTCCCGTTTACTTTGAAACTGGCGCCGATGTCGCCGAGATCAAGGTTGCCGGTTATCCCGGTGAGCTTACCGCAACCCAGGTTGGCAACAAGGTCTCCGATATCGCTGACGGCAAGGAGGAGAATGCTATTTCCGTCTCTACCGCTGATTTCGAGGTGGACGAGGAAACCGGCATCAAGTACGGAGCTACCGGTCTAACCTTCGACGAGTCTGGTGTCTATACCGTTGTCGCAGTGTCGTTTGACAAGGACGGCAAACCTCACGAGTCCGCATCCGCAACGCATTCCTATGTTGCCGCTGCCGATGTTGACAAGTATGCCGTGAAGTTCAATGTCGGAGCAGAAGCTACTCCTTCCCGCTTTGATGGCGAGGAGTATGATGCCAAGACTTCCTTTGCGTTCTATGTTTACGGAGAGGATATTACTGAGGCTCACGTCGGTATTTTCGATGCTTCGAAGTACAACAAGGCCGTTGATGACTATCAGGCAGAAGTCAAGCTTGATGAGGATGAGACTTATGCCCTCGATGCCGATGCTATAGCTGCTGTCAATGCAGCCGGCGGTTATTATGACGTCGTTACCGGTTGTGCTCCGAATACCGAGTATGTCGTCCTCGTATGGGCGACCAACGGCAACGAGGAAGCTTTCAAGACCGCCACTTTCAAGACCGACGGTCTGCCGAACGAGATTATCGCTGCAGACGGTTGCTTCGGTTACCTCATTGCGTTCAATGAGGAGGAAGGCGTCGAGTATTTCGATTATGTTCCTCTCGAGTACAACCCCAACAATGGCAATTATGAGATCCACAACTGGGGTTACGGCACGACCTTCACCTTCACTTATGACGAGGAGACTGGTGAGATTGATGTGCCTCGCCAGGCTACCGGCTTTGCTAACGGTACTTATGGAACACTCTTTGTCGGTGCTCCTACGACCATGCCTCAGAGCTGGATCGATTACTTCCAGCCTGACCTTGAGAAGAAGAGCTATGTTGATGAAGATGGCAACTTCCACTTCTATCTGTCGTACTATTCTTCCGCCGGATATTATTTCGGCACCGGTTACGAGGTTTACTACGTAAACGGCGAGCCTTCCGATGAGCCTTCCGATGAGCCTGGCGACGAGCCCGGTGACGATGAAGGCGGAGAAGAAGGTGGCGAAGGCGAAGGTGGTGAAGAAGGTGGCGAAGGCGAAGGCGGTGAGGAAAGCACTTCCTCTGTCGGAGCGGCACAGCTCCACGTCGGCGTCTCCAGGGACCTTCAGGATGCACGCCGTTCCGGTCACTGCTACGAGCGTGAGGCAAACGCCGTCAACCTCAAGGTAGTCAACTGGAATTCGAAGCAGACCAACACTGTCTCCACAGTGGCTTCCCGCAAGGACAAAGCCGTCAGTTTTGTTAGATAGTTTCTATCTTCATATACTTTTGAGAGGCCGGGCCAGTGGGTCCGGCCTCTTTCATTTGAAAAAGAGTGGATTTCGCGGAGAAATGATTAAATTTGTATTCTATAGTCTATTATAATAGGATATGAAAATGTTGAAACCTATCTTCTATACTGCGATTGCGGCACTGTGCCTCAGTGCCTGTACTGCATCTCTCAATGAGAGCATGCTCACGGCCGAGTCCGTCGGACCGGAAACAAAGTCTTTGGAAAAGATTATCCACGAACCCGTCAAGGTCTCTCCGTCTTCGCTTATAATCAAGCTGGAGAAGGCTCCTGATGCGGTGACGCTTGAAATGCTATCTGCATGCGGAGTTGCCCGTATCGAGCGTCTGTTCCCTTCCGTCCCTGGAAAGGAGGAGCTCGAGGCTGTATTCGAGATGGACCGCTGGTACGAGGCCTTCCTTGTTGAGGACGCTGACGTGAAGGCCGTGGCTGAAGCCCTTGCTGCAGAGGAACCGGTTTCCACCGTCGAATACGACCTGATAATGTCCAAGGCTTCCGACTGCATTGTTTATCCTTATGACGGGCCTGAGCCTCAGACCAAAGCCGGCGATGCCGTTTTCAATGATCCTTCACTTGGAGACCAGTGGCACTATATGAACAGGGGCAACACCAATATCGCCACTTCGATAAAGAAAGGAGCTGACATCAATGTCGAGAATGTTTGGAAGACGCTGGTGACGGGAGATCCCGATATCATCGTGGCGGTGGTGGACGAGGGTGTCAAGTATACGCACCCGGACCTCAGGGCCAACATGTGGATGAATACGAAGGAAATCGCGGGTGACGGCGTCGACAATGACGGCAACGGTTATGTCGACGATATCTATGGTTATAACTTCATTGACAATGGGCCGATTACCTGGGATCATGCGACTGTCCAGAATGGGCGTCAGATAGGAGATTCCGGTCACGGAACCCACTGTGCAGGTACTATAGCCGCCGTCAACAACAACGGTCTGGGCGTATCCGGTGTCGCCGGAGGTTCGGGCAATGGAGACGGTTGCCGCATCATGGGATGCCAGATCTTCTCTGGAACGGCCGGCGGCAATGTAGCGGCTGTGGCCAAGGCTATAAAATATGCCGCCGACAACGGAGCTTCGGTCATTTCATGCTCCTTCGGCTATGATGCCGGTACATTCAAGACCGATGCCGCATATGACAGGTATGCCAGTGCGGAATTGACCGCTATAAAGTATTTCGAGTCTACCAAGAACAATTCCGTCGTGGATGGAGGAATAGCGATTTTCGCCGCAGGTAATGACGGAAAGGATTATGCCGGTTACCCGGGAGCATATCATGACATCATCAGCGTATCCGCTTTTGGACCGGACTATCTTCCTACGTATTATACAAACTACGGCCCAGGCTGCAATATCGTTGCCCCCGGCGGCGAGGCTGAGCTTAGTCCGTGGACATCCTACAGGGCCCTGGTCCTCTCAACCGTTCCTTCGGAATTGATTGAATCCGGAGCAGATAAGAATGCCAGCGGACTTGATTACGGTTATATGCAGGGTACATCCATGGCCTGTCCTCATGTGGCGGGAGTCGTGGCCCTCGGCCTTTCGTACGCCAAGAAGCTCGGCAAGACCTACAGCCGCGTAAAGTTCCAGGAGATGGTGCTGGCTTCCGCCAACGATTTCGAGGCCCAGTTGAACAGCACTTCTTCCTACAAGAATTACAAGACATCCCGCAAGCTTGAACTGTCCAAGTTCCGCAAGCAAATGGGTACCGGTTCCATCGACGCATGGCTGCTCTGCATGAAGATCGAGGGCATCCCTTCGATAATCGTAAAATATGGTGAAAACAGTTGGGCTGACATATCTTCCTATTTCGGGACATCCGCTACCAGCCTGACCTATCTGTCCAAGACTGCAGACGGACTGGTCCCGGTCGATTCCAATTCCAAGGCTATGGTGGAGATATCCGATGCTGACCGCCAGGCCCTTGGCCTTGCCGAGGATCCGTACGTGCAGTACGGTCGTCTGTTCGTCCATCCCACCAAGGTTGGTTCCGGCAAGATCAAGGTCTATGCAGTCGGCGGCGGTACGAGTGTCGGCGGCGGAGACGCTCCGACCGGAGGCATGCAGATCTCGCAGGAGATCTCGATCGTGTCGCGTTCGTTCAAGTCTGAGAATGGAGGATGGCTATAATCGGTTGAAAAAGAAATGGATATGAAAAAGATACTGGCATTTGCGGCCTTGATGGCCGGACTTCTTCTCACTTCGTGCAAGGAAAAGGAGGATCCCCTCAACATCATCGGCACCTGGAGTCTCAAGACCGTCCAGACCAAGGCTGCTTCCATGGGCGGGACGTCCGTTGACGTGTACATCGTATTCAATGAGGACAACACCTTCTCGTTGTACCAGAAGATAGGCGGTGCCGGAAGGTATACTTCCTTCACCGGCACGTGGAGCCTTCTGGAAACCACGCTGACGGGCAAGTACAGCGACGGAAAGCAGTGGGGCAGCTCCTATGAGGTGTCTCAGGACAAGGAGCGGACGACGCTGGTCCTCTCCTCTCCGGGGGAGGAGTATTCTTACGCAAAGGCAAGCCTGCCGGCCGAGCTCGCGGCGGGGAATTGATTCTAATATGAGAAAGGGATTCATTCTGCTCATTGCAACGGCTTTCATCCTGTCCTGTACTTCGGTCGAACAGGACGAAGACATTGTGGAGCGGAGTAGCCCTGAATCCGCTGAGAACCAGTTCGTCCCAGGCTCCGCCGAGGTCAGGTTCACACCTGAGATGACTGCGGTGGTGGAAGAGGCGCTTGCGTCGGGATCGCTTGTGACCAAGTCTGCAAGCGTGAACGAGGTGTTCGCCAGTCTTGGAGTGTCGTCACTGGAACGTATCTTCCCTTATGCGGGAGAGTACGAGGAACGCACGCGTCGGGAGGGATTGCATCGCTGGTATCGCGTGGCGTTTGATGAAGGCATACCTTTCACGAAGTCCGAGGCGGCCTTCAGCAGCCTGGACGGAGTGGAAGTCTTCGAGCCCGAACGGACCATCAGCGTGAATGGTTTCTTCGATGATCCCATGTCCGTCCAGCAGTGGAATTTCTGGAACACCATCATCGACACCGATGGCTTCAAGGAGCATTGTGACAT
>JAFYZE010000153.1 GCA_017548805.1 Bacteroidales bacterium | reverse complement strand
TAGGTTTCTACAATCTGGAGAACCTCTTCGACACTTACCATGACGAGGGAAAGAACGACTATGAGTACCTTCCCGACGGCGCCAACCAGTGGACGGAAGCGAAGTACCAAAAGAAGCTCAGCAACATGGCCCAGGTCATCGCCGCCATGAAGCAGGACAACGGTGCCTGGCATACGATTCTCGGCGTATCCGAGATCGAGAACCGCCATGTCCTCGAGGACCTCGTGGCCGATCCGCAGATTGCCGAGGCCAATTACCAGATCGTCCACTATGACGGGCCGGATACCCGCGGAGTGGATGTCGCGCTGTTCTACAAGCCGGACCAGTTCACGTATCTGGACAGCGAGAGCATCCCGTTCGATTTCAATAGCCAGGCGATAAGCTTCAGCAACATGACGCAGGAGGAGAAGGACGAGTTCCGCACCCGCGACATCCTGATGGTCCACGGCACGATTGAAGGAGAGCATTTCGCATTCTATGTCTGCCACCTTCCTTCCCGTCTCGGCGAGAAGAGCGGAGACCTCCGTTCGCGCGGAGGTGAGATCATCTACCAGCATTCCAGGCAGATGATGCAGAAGTATCCCGGCATCAAGTGCGTCGTGATGGGTGACATGAACGACAATCCCACCGACGATTCGATGGCCATATATCTCAGGGGCAAGGAGAATATCGACGAGGTCGGACCGGAGGATTATTTCTCTCCCTTCCTGTCCATGCTGAAGGCCGGATTCGGCTCTCTGGCCTATCGCGGCGAGTGGAATATCTATGACTGCATCCTCGTCAGCAACAGCCTGGCGCACCCTGCGCCCGGTACGCTCGGGATCATTCCTATCACCAACCAGAAGTTCTACGGCCGCATCTTCTCCAAGCCGTTCATGACCCAGCAGACCGGTCAGTACAAGAACACCCCGTTCCGCACTTCGTCCAACGGCGCCTTCATCGGAGGCTATTCCGACCATTATCCGACTTACATAGTAATCAAGAAATAACCTGATATGAAAAGAGTCTTAACGGTTTTGTGTGCCTTGCTGGGCAGCTTGATGCTCCTGGCGCAGCCGACCGGCGGTGTCAAGGGCGTCGTGGTGAGCCGCGGCGACCGCCAGCCGGTCGAAGGCGCGAGGCTCGTCCTGCTCCAGGGAGCGGCCGAGCTCGCCACGACTGCGTCGGCCGCCGACGGATCGTTCCTCATCGAGGAACTCGAGGACGGCATGTACACGCTCGTCATCACTTGTGAGGGCTTCCTGGAGACCAACGTCCAGGTCACGGTCAACGACGGTTATGTCAAGAACATGTTCAACCTCTCGCTGACCTCTATCCAGAGGGCGGTCGAGATTGATGACGATGCCTTCGCCGCATTCGACATGGATGACTCGGGCTACAATGACAACCCTGCTATCCTGTTCGACGCCAACGACGTCTTCAACGAGATCGCGGGCTACAACTTCAGCGCGATCCGCTTCCAGCCGCGCGGCTATACCTCCGAATCGCAGGATGTGTACCTCGCCGGCGTGAAGATGAACGACGCTGTCACCGGCTATTCTCCCTTCTCGCTGTGGAGCGGCCTCAACGAGGCCATGCGCTCGAAGGAGACGGTCAACGGCACCGAGGTCTCGGACTTCGGATTCGGCGGCTACAACGGCCTGACCAACATTTTCGCCAATGCGTCGAATGTCCGCAAGGGCTGGCGCGGGAGCGTCCTGACCAACAGCTCGCTCTACCGCCTGCGTCTCATGGGCACCTATGCTTCCGGCCCGCTTGACAACGGATGGTCTTATGCGATCAATGTTTCCGCCCGTCTGGGAGGCAACGACTGGATCGACGGAGTCTATTACCGTTCGTTCGCCTGGTATGCGGCAGTTGACAAGAAGTTCGGCGACGCCCATCAGCTCGGTTTCGTGCTCTTCTCGACTCCGGGCCAGCGCGGTGCGCAGAATGCGTCCACCCAGGAGGTCTATGACCTGATGGGGGACAACATGTACAACTCCAACTGGGGCTACCAGAACGGAAGGGTGCGCAACGCCCGCGTCCGCAAGACCAACGAGCCCATCGCGATCCTGAAGTACGATTACACTCCTTCGGACCGTTTCCAGGCATCCGCTACGGTGCTGTACCGCTTCGGCAAGAACGGCTATACCGCCCTTGACTGGTATGACGCCCAGGATCCGCGCCCGGACTATTATCGCAACCTCCCGAGCTATTTCTACGATGCCAATACCGACCTGAACAGGCAGAATTTCGAGAAATACGCATGGGCAAGGGAGGTCTGGACACATTCCTCCGACTATCCTTCCCTGACGCATGTCAACTGGGACCGCCTGTATGAGGTGAACCGCCTGCAGGGCAGTGGCAGCGGCGACGCCCGCTCCAAGTATGTGCAGGAGGAGCGCCATGTGGACCAGAAGGACCTGAACTTCGCCGCTTCCTTCAAGGCGCGCCCGTCCGAGACGGTCGTGCTCACAGGAGGCCTCAGTGCGAGGATCAACCGCAGCGAGAACTACAAGCTGGTCGCCGACCTGCTCGGAGGCGACTATTACCTCAACATCGACAATTTCGCGGAGCGGGATTTCGCCTCGTCCGAGGCAAGGATCCAGAACGACCTGGATTATTATCTCGCCCACGGCAGCGCCGAGGTTCTCCATGTCGGCGACAAGTACGGCTATGACTACTACGCACAGGTGCGCAAGGCCGAGGGCTGGCTCAACGGCCGCTTCGCCTTCGGCAACCTCAGCGCCAGCCTCGGCGGCCGCATCGGCTACGAGTCTTTCTGGCGCGAGGGCCTAATGCGCAAGGGTCTCTTCGCCGGTCTCGACGAGAGCGGACGTGAGATTGTCGTGAACGGGGTAAACCTGACCACTTACGATTCCAAGGGCAAGGTGATTTCCTCCTACGGCAAGTCCGATGTCTCGAGCTTCCTGACCTATGCCGCCAAGGCTGGCCTGAGCTATGTCATCGGAGGAACCCAGCGCATCTACGCCAACGCCGGATATTTCAACGACGCTCCTAAGTTCAACCAGGCGTTCCTTTCCGCGCGTACGCGCAACTCGCTGGTGGACAACCTCGTGCCCATCAAGACCTTCTCTTCCGATATTAACTGGCAGTATGGATCCAACGGCATCAACATCCGCGCGACGGCCTTCTATACCAAGATCATGGACCAGACGGACGTGATGAGCGCTTTCGACGATATCCAGAACGCGTTCTCCAACTTCGCGATCAGCGGCATCGACCAGCGCAACATGGGTATCGAATTCGGTTTCAAGTTCCCCACCTATGTGTTCGAGAACCTTTCCGTCCAGGGAGTCGTCGCGGCTGGCCGCTATGAGTACACCTCCAATCCCAGGATGACCCAGACCGTGGACAACAGTGCCGAAGTGGTGATGGAGAACGTCCTGGTGCCTTACTGGAAATCCAGCCCCGTCTACAGCAAGGACGCTACCGGCAGGGTTACGGCTACCAGCGTTTCTGACTACGAGTACATGCAGCAGCATTATGTACCCTCGACGCCGCAGCTTGCTGCGAGCATCGGACTGGACTATAACCACAACTACTGGTTCATCGACGGTGACGTCGAGTACTTCGGCGAGGCCTATCTCGATATGAACCCCCTGTACCGTACCGATTATGCTACGGCCGGTCCGGACAACAAGATCACTCCGGTGGAGGTTGAGTACATGACCTCGCAGGAGAAGTTCGACCCCGCCTGGCTCGTCAACTTCAGCGTCGGCAAGTCCTGGTACATCCAGCGTACTTACCAGATCGGTTTCTCCCTCAACGCCAAGAACGTCCTGAACAACAAGAACGTCAAGACAGGCGGTTACGAGCAGACCCGCATCGTCGACAATACCGTCGGCAAGGAGCGTTTCTACCGCTTCGACCCGAAGTATTTCTATATGGCGGGCGCCAATTACATGTTGAACATTTATTTCAGATTCTAAGCCATGAAAAGAACGATTATCGCACTCGGCGCCCTGCTGGCGCTCGTTTCCTGCCAGAGTCTGAAGGAAGAATGGCAGCCGGTGTTCACGTTTGACGCCAACGAACCCCCTGCAGTCGTCCCCGTGTCGGAGGCGGAGCTCATGTCCCGCTACCATTTCACGGAGTTCACATCCATCAAGGACCTCAAATCCCTGTACAAGTCCCCAGGCGTAGAGATCACTTCCAACATTTGGATAAAGGGCCAGGTCATCTCATCCGACCGGACCGGCAATGTCTATCGCGAGATGTATATCCAGGACGAGACCGGCGGCATCGACATCAAGCTCGGCAAGTCCTCGCTGTACAGCGAATACAAGCTCGGACAGTGGGTGTATGTACGTTGCGCCAGCCTCAAGCTTGGCTCGTACAACGGCATGCCCCAGCTCGGCCTCGACGACCCGACAGGGGAGTATGAGACCTCCTATATCGACCTGCAGGCCATCATCGACGAGCACGTCTTTAAGGGTGCTGTCGGTTCGCAGGTCGCTCCCACCGTCATTGACGAGACCCAGCTCAAGGCCGCCCTTTCACGCGGCTATCAGCATGAGCTGTGGGGCAAGCTGGTGACGATCAAGGGCCTCCAGTATGGTGCGCCGAGCACTTACAGCACTGACAATTACAAGCGCATCTTCATCCTTCTGTATGTCGACCAGTACAAGGACAAGAAGGACGGAGCCAACCGTGTATTCTGCTCGCAGGAGACTTATGGCGTTACCACATGGGCGATGAGCAAGAGCAAGTTCCTCGAGTATCTGGACGGCGGCAACTTTGACAAGTGCTCCACCAACGGAAACAAAGGTATGAACGATATCTTCGACACCGATACGGGCCTTACCGTCAAGCAGACACTGCGCGCCAATGCCGTTGCCGTCACTACCAGCCAGTATTTCCACCTTGGGGCCACTCCTGTCCAGATCCGTACCAGCGGCTATGCCCGATTCTGCGACACGGAGATCGATCCCGATATCATAGGTGATCCCAACGAAAAGGACGGCGCATTGATCGACGTCACCGGCATCCTGACGATTTATAGCGGATCGGCGCAGTTCACCCTTGTGGATGAGCCGTCAATTTCGGTAGTGAAACATTGATAAATATGAGATTGAACAAAACTTTGATCGGGCTTTTCAGCCTGGCAGTCATTCTGGCAATGGCATCCTGTACTCCCAAACGCGTGAATCCCTTCCTTGAGGACTGGGACACCCCTTATGGCATTCCTCCGTTCGACAAGATTGAATACGCCGATTATGTCCCCGCCTTCAAGGCGGG
>JAFYZE010000152.1 GCA_017548805.1 Bacteroidales bacterium | reverse complement strand
AGTCGAGGTCGCGCGTGACGGCGCGGGGCTGCAGGCCTCCGTCCAGCCAGCTCTTAACCTGGCCGTAAACGTTCGGGCGCCATTCGGTATGTCCCTCGAGTATCCACTCGCGCAGCCACTGCTCGTAGTCCTGAAGGGGAAGGTACCAGTGCGTGGTCTTCTTCTTTACGGGCTCCGCGCCGCTGAGCTTTGACTTAGGATTGATCAGTTCCTCGGGGCTGAGGGTGCTGCCGCACTTCTCGCACTGGTCGCCGTAGGCGCCTTCGTTGCCGCATTTGGGGCAGGTGCCCACGATATAGCGGTCCGCGAGGAAGGTCCGAGCTTAGGGATCATAGTACTGCTCGGACTCGCGGGTGACGAACTTGCCTTCGTCATAGAGCTTGCGGAAGAAGCCGGAAGCGTTGTCTGCATGCACGGCGGACGAGGTCCGTCCGTAGATGTCGAAATTGATGCCGAGCCCGGTGAAGGACTCCTTTATGATGCCGTGGTACTTGTCGACGATATCCTGCGGCGTACAGCCCTGCTGGCGGGCCTTGATGGTGATCGGCACTCCGTGCTCGTCCGAGCCGCAGACGTAGAGCACGTCCTCGCCGCGCATCCTGAGGTACCTGACATAGATGTCCGCAGGTACATAGACGCCGGCAAGGTGGCCGATGTGGACGGGACCGTTGGCGTAAGGCAGCGCGCAGGTCACCAGGGTTCTCTTGTGATTCTTTTCCATATCTTGAATTATACTTTTTCCCTTCCGATTTTCACTTTCACCCGCTTCTGGGCCGCGGAAAGCTTCTGCATCTCGGCCATGATGGCGGTCTGCTCCTCTTCGGGAGCGGTGGCCAGGGACTTGATCAGCCCGGCCATGCGGTCCTCTATCCTCTTCTCGGCGTAGACCAGTATGGCCTTGGGTACGAAATTGACCAGCCACGAGGAAGTGGTGGTGAGGGCTTGCTCGAAGTTCTTCACGGTCAGCTGGTGCTTCTCCATCGACAGCTCGGCGGCCACGAAAGCCACTGTCCTGTCGGGCGAATTGAGGAGCGTGCGAATGATCTCGTCCTGCTCGTACCCCTCGTCATACTCCCGCATGTAAGCGTCGTAAGTATCGCGGAAAGCCTTGTTGGAGAACGAGATACCGTCAGCCTCAAGGGATGCCCGGATGAAATCGGCCACCGTGGGCTTGTCATCCTCGCTGCCCGAATAGTAGTCGGAGTCGCTCTCGAAGTCCAGTTCGGACGTGCCGTACGACAGGATGAAGGACAGGAGCTCCCGCTCCGCGGGGGCCAGCGTCCTGTTCTCCTCCAGGGAGGCAAGGCCCTGCTCCGCGGCAGGCTTCGGGGCGGGAGCGGGCGGCTCGTCGCGGGCCGGGTCGTAGTCGGGCTGAAGCCCGGCAGCGGCCCGCCGCCGCGCCCGCTCCGCCTCCTTCTGCTCGTCCTCGCGCATCTGCCGCCTGTCGGCGTTGATCCGTTCGAATATGATGCGCGTCTCGACGCCGAAGCGCTGCGATACCGCATCCACGAACACCGAGCGCTTGACCGCATCCGGTATCAGCGCCACGGTGTCGGAAATCTCGTTTATGATGTTGGCCCGTCCCAGGGGGTCGTTAGCAGCCACGGGATTGACCAGGGCCATGTAGGAGACAAAGTCCATTTCGTTATCCGAAATGAAGGCCTGGACCTCCTCCAGCGTATGTTTGCGGCAGAACGAATCGGGGTCGTCCCCGTCGGGGAACAGCACCAGGCTGACGTTCATGCCTTCCTTCAATATCATCCCGATGGCCCTTTGGGCAGCATGTATGCCGGCTTTGTCGCCGTCATACATCACCGTGATATTGTTGGTGAATTTCTTGATGATGCGGATCTGTTCCTCGGTGAGGGACGTGCCGCAGGATGCGACGACATTGCGCAGTCCCAGCTGGTGCATCGAGACAACATCCACATTGCCTTCGGCAAGGAAGCACTTGTCCATCTTGGAGATCTCACCCTTGGCAAGCCATATGCCGTAAAGGGCCCTGCTCTTGACATAGATGGGAGTCTCGGGGGAATTGACGTACTTGGCGATGTTCCCGTCGTTGTGCAGCGTCCTGCCGCTGTACGCGATGACGCGCCCGGCCATGGAATGGATGGGGAACATCGCCCTCTCGTGGAAACGGTCCGTCACCCGGCCGTTCTCGGACTGGACGCAGAGTCCCGCCTCGACCAGATACTCGGTCTTGTAGCCCTCGGCAAGCGCGGCGTCAGTAAGGGGCGTCCATCCGGACGGCGCCCAGCCAAGTCCGAAACCCTTTATCGTCTCATCATCCAATCCTCTCGAATGCAGATAATTAAGGCCGACATTGCGGCCTTCATCCGTATTCCAGAGGCTGTCCACGAAGAACTTCTGGGCAAACTCCGACACCAGCATCAGGCTCTCGGTCCGCTGCCTTGCGGCAATGTCCTCGACGGTTTCTTCCTTCTCCTGGACCTCGATGTGATACTTGTTGGCAAGATACTTCAAAGCCTCTACATAGGTGTAATGCTCGTGCTCCATGACGAAGCCGACGGCCGACCCGGCCTTGCCACAGCCGAAACACTTGAAGATACCCTTGGAGGGCGAGACATAGAAGGACGGGGTCTTCTCATTGTGGAAAGGGCAGCAGGCGACGAGGTTGGCCCCGCGGCGCCTGAGCGTCACGAAGTCCCCTACCACTTCGTCGATCCTGGCAGTGTCCAGGATCCTGTCAACCGTTTCCTGAGGTATCATACACTTGTTAAGAGGCTATCTCGCAGAGGAACTTGATGCGCACCAGGCGTATCTCCATCTCATCATAGTCCGCCCCGAGCGCCTTGATCGCGTCCTCGATCGAATCGGACTCAGCCTCATCCTTGAAATAATCGTAAATCTCCTCGACCACGTCGTCGTCGATATTCTGCTCGATGAAATAATTGAGATTGAGCTTGAGGCCCGACGAGACGATGGCCTCGATCTCGGTCATCAGCTCGTCCATCTCCATGCCCTTGGCCTCCGCGATGTCCTCGAGGGACATGCGGCGGTCGATGCTTTGGATGATGTAGATCTTGCCTCCCGACCTGTTGGGCGCGGACTTGACAACAAAGTCGTCGGGGCGCTCTATCTCATTCTCCTCCACGTACTTGGCTATCAGGTCTATGAACTCCTTGCCGAACTTGCGGGCCTTGCCTTCGCCAACTCCCTGGCAGTTCTTGAGCTCCTCGAAACGGATAGGGTACTGGATGGACATGTCCTCGAGCGAAGGGTCGCCGAAGATGATCCAGGGCTGGAGCTTGAGCCTGCGCGACATGTCCTTGCGCAGGTCCTTGAGCATGGAGAGCAGCACGGGGTCGCCGCCACCGCCGCCGGAACGGATCGCGGCGGATGCGGCCGCGGCCTCCTCGTCATCGTCATCGTCGGTGCTGCCGGAGAACACGCGGTCCTCCACCAATTCGAGCCGCTGAGGATTGCGGAAGAACTCCTCGCCCTCCGGCGTGACGGAGATCAGCCCGTAGGTCTCGATCTCCTTGTCCAGCAGGCGGAGGATGATGCCCTGGTGCATCACCGTGCACCAGAAACGCTCGGAATGGCTCTTTCCGGCACCGAACATCTTCAGCGTATCGTGCTTGTACGACTGGATCTTGGAATTGACCGTGCCGGCGAGTATGCACGCTAGATGTTCGATCTTGAACTTCTCCGGCAGGGAATCCACCAGTTCGATCACCTGGCACATCTCCTTGCGTCCGTCGAAAGTGGGCTTGGGGTTGATGCAGTTGTCGCAGCAGCCGCAACTGTCCTCACGGTAATCCTCGCCGAAGTAATTCAGCAGCAGGCGCCTGCGGCACCGGCTGGACTCGGCGTAAGTGACCACCTCGGAGAGGAGCTGGCCGCCAATCTCCTGCTCGGCCACGGGCTTGCCCTGCATGAACTTCTCGAGCTTGCGGATGTCCTTGTAGCTGTAGTAGGTGATGCAGCGCCCCTCCTGGCCGTCGCGGCCGGCGCGCCCGGTCTCCTGGTAATAGCTCTCGATGCTCTTGGGGATGTCGTAGTGGATGACGAAGCGTACGTCGGGCTTGTCGATGCCCATGCCGAAGGCAATGGTGGCGACTATGACGTCGATGTCCTCCATCAGGAAGGCGTCCTGATTCTCCGCACGGGTCTTGGCGTCGAGGCCTGCGTGATACGGACGGGCCTTGATATCATTGATGCAGAGCAGTTCGGCAAGCTCCTCGACCTTCTTGCGGCTGAGGCAGTAGATGATGCCGGACTTGCCGGGATTCTGCTT
>JAFYZE010000151.1 GCA_017548805.1 Bacteroidales bacterium | reverse complement strand
GTACAGACCATCGACAAGGATGGCTGGCTGCATTCCGGCGACCTTGCCTGTGTCGACGAGCGCGGCAACTACCGCATAACCGGCCGCCTGAAGGACATGATCATCCGCGGAGGCGAGAACCTCTATCCAAAGGAGATAGAGGAGTTCATCTATACCCATCCGAAAGTGAAGGACGTCCAGGTCATAGGCGTCCCTGACAAGAAATACGGAGAGGAAGCCATGGCCTGCATCGTCCTCAAGGAGGGCGAGGAGATCACCGAGGCGGAAATGCGCTCATACATGGTGGCCAGGCTCGCCAGGCACAAGGTGCCCAGGTATATCGAGTTCGTCGAGGGATTCCCGATGAATGCCGCGGGCAAGATCCTCAAGTACAAGATGCGTGAAGAAGCCGTAGCGAAATACGGCCTTGACAACAAACAGTGATTCCGAAATGAAGAAGACAGTGACGCTGGACGGCAATGAAGCCGCCGCCGGAATAGCATACGAGTTTACCGAGATAGCCGCTATATATCCCATCACACCGTCGTCCCCGATGGCGGAGCATACCGATTTCTGGTCCGCCAAGGGGCGGAAGAACGTCTTCGGACAGCCTGTGACGGTGGTCGAGATGCAGTCCGAGGCCGGTGCCATAGCTGCCGTGCACGGCGCGGCGCAGACCGGCACCCTGGCCACGAGTTTCACATCCAGCCAGGGACTGATGCTGATGATACCGGTGCTGCACCGCATTGCGGGCGAACGCCTGCCTGTCGTTCTGCACGTCGCGGCGCGCACCGTAGGTACGCACGCCATGAGCATCTTCGGCGACCATTCCGACGTGATGTGCTGCCGCAATACCGGCTTTGCAATGCTCTGTACCGGCAGCGTTCAGGAGGTCATGGACCTCTCCGCCGTGGCGCACCTTGCGGCACTCAAGGGCAGGACTCCGTTCATGCATTTCTTCGACGGATTCCGCACTTCGCACGAGATTGCGACCGTGGAGCAGATCGACTCTGAGCGCCTGCGCGCGCTGCTTGACAGCGATGCGCTGGCGGCTTTCCGCGCCCGCGCGCTCAATCCGGAGCATCCGCTGATGCGCAGCACAGTCCAGAATCCCGATACTTTCTTCCAGAACCGCGAGGCCTGCAATCCTTATTACGACGCCCTTCCGGGCATCGTCGAGGAGTATTTCGGAGAGATCAACGTCCTCACCGGGCGCGATTACAGGCTGTTCAACTACTATGGCGCTCCTGATGCCACGGATGTGGTTGTGGCCATGGGAAGCGTTTCCGGCGCGGTGCGCGAGGCCGTAGACGAGCTCAACCGCGGCGGGGCCAGGACCGGTTTCGTGCAGGTACACCTTTACAGGCCTTTCAGTGCCAGGCATCTGCTTGCAGCGCTGCCGGCCAGTGTCCGGCGCATTGCGGTCCTCGACCGCTGCAAGGAGCCGGGCAGCGCCGGCGAACCCCTCTACGAGGACGTCTGCACCGCTCTGTCGCAGAGCGGACGTGACGATATTTCCGTCATCGGCGGCCGCTACGGCCTGTCCTCCAAGGACACAGACCCGGGCCAGATACTGGCGGCTTTTGCCAATCTCGCCTCGGACGATCCCAAGAACGGATTCACCGTCGGCATCAACGACGACGTGACTTTCCTGTCCCTGCCTTCGCTCCCGTACTCGGGAGCTGCCGAGGGTGAATTCAGCTGCAAGTTCTGGGGACTCGGCGGCGACGGTACCGTCGGAGCCAACAAGAATACCGTCCATATCGTCAGCGACCTTTCCGGCATGTACGGACAGGCGTATTTCGAATACGACGCCAAGAAATCCTTCGGCGTCACCAAGTCCCATCTCCGCTTCGGCCGCAAGCCGGTGGAGAGCTCCTATTATGTGAAGCATGCGGACTTCATCGCATGTCACAACCAGAGCTACATCGGACAGTACGACATAGTCTCCGAGCTCAAGGACGGAGGCATCTTCCTGCTGAACTGCAGCCATTCCGGCACTGAGCTGGAGGAATGGCTGCCGGCTGACGTGAAACGCACCCTGGCGCAGAAGCATGCGCGTTTCTACGTCATCGACGCCACGGCCGTGGCGCTCCGTCTCGGTCTGGGCAGCCATACCAATACCGTGCTCCAGGCGGCGTTTTTCGCCGCCACCGGCATCGTCGGCACGGCCGAGGCCCTCGAGGCCATGAAGGCCGCCGCGCGCAAGACCTATTTCGCCAAGGGCGACGAGGTCGTGGCGCGCAATGTCGCCGCCATCGAAGCCGGAGCTGCCGAGGTGACCGAAATCCCGGTTCCCGAGGCGTGGGCGGCTCTTTCCGCCTCGCCGGCTGAGGATCTGTCAGGCCTGCCGGAGGCGGTGCGCGGACTCCTCCTGCCTATCAACCGGCAGAAGGGCGACGACCTCCCGGTCAGCAGTTTCGTCAATTACGCGGACGGCTGCGTACCTCTCGGTCTTACGGCCTATGAGAAGCGCGGCATCGCGGTGCGGGTCCCCAGCTGGGACGCAGCCAAGTGCATCCAGTGCAACCGCTGCTCCTTCGTCTGTCCCCATGCCGTCATCCGTCCCTTCCTCCTGGATGATGCCGAGAAGGCCGCCGCGCCGGAGGGATTCGTCACCGTTCCGGCCAACGGCAAGGCCAAGGGCCTGCATTTCGCCCTGGCGGTGTCCGAACTGGACTGCACGGGCTGCGGAAGCTGCGCCCAGAGCTGCCCC
>JAFYZE010000150.1 GCA_017548805.1 Bacteroidales bacterium | reverse complement strand
TCATCCCGAGGTTTGATGCCGGAATGCTTTACGATTTCGACGGTAAAGAGGCGTCTTTCAGCTTCGGCAACACATCCCTTTATACCCTCTTCGAGGGCAATTTCTCACAAAACTGGTCTTTTTCCATTGCCAATCACTGGGTAGGCAGCGACGGCTGGGCCGGAGGCGACTTCCATGACGCCCTCATAGACCCTACTGTAGGCCTTTATGAGATCCACAAGCCTTTCGGCGGCATGGATGCCTGTGATTGGAATTTCCTGGACTGGGCTTACATCACTTTCTCCCCGGGCGATTTCTCTTTCACCGTCGGAAAACAGCCCCTCCTTCTCGGCGGTTGGGAATTCGACGATTATGATTTCGATGTCAATCCCCTCAACGCCAGCCTTCTGTGGAATACCTTCCGCAACTATCAGTGGGGCGTAGCCGCCGCCTGGGACATCTCTGATGCCTCTACGCTGACATTGCAAGCCGCCTGCAGCCCTTACAACGACGCCCTTTCCTATGCCGCGCAGTGGGACGGCACGTATGGTCCTTTCAGCATGAAATGGAGTGTGCTTGGCGGCTATCATGATCCCTGGTATCATCAGGATCGGAGAGTTCTTGTCAGTCTCGGCAACCGCTTGGAACTTGGCGATTTCACCCTTACTCTGGATTATATGAACAAATGCGGAGACCCTGCTTCCGTGATCGAGTATCCCATCTCTGAGATAAATGGACACACTTTAAACGGAAGTGTTCTTTGGGCCGTGTCCGATGAATGGGAGCTTGGCTGCAAGCTGTCGTACAACTATGCGGATGACGCCAATCCTTATGAAATCTTCGAAGGGGAGTCTTTTATTATGGCCGGTACTACGGCTTCCTGGCGTCCTGCGGACGACATCCGCATCCAGGCCCACGCCGGCTACAGCGACGGCCTCGGCTTTGCGCTCCTCGGCGTGACATACAATTTCGATATCAGAATCTTTTAGCCCATAGCTGCAATGGCAAAGAAAATCATTGAGATCCAGAACGTCTCCAAGTCGTTCGGCGGCAAGAACGTCCTGAAGGACATCAACCTTTATATCAACCAGGGCGAGTTCCTCACCCTGCTCGGCCCTTCCGGCTGCGGAAAGACTACGCTCCTCCGCATGATCGCCGGTTTCCTCCAGCCTGACGAGGGCTCCATACTGCTTGATGGCAAGAACCTCGAGGGCACTTCCCCTTACGAGCGTCCACTGAACACCGTTTTCCAGCGTTATGCCCTCTTCCCGCATCTGGACGTCTACGACAATATCGCCTTTGGCCTCAAGCTGAAGAAGGTACCCCAGGAGGAAATTGACAAGCGCGTACGCCGCGTGCTGAAGCTCGTCGCGATGTCCGACTACGAAGACCGCGACGTCGAGACTCTCTCCGGAGGCCAGCAGCAGCGCATCGCCATCGCGAGGGCCATCGTCAACCAGCCCAAGGTGCTGCTCCTGGACGAGCCCCTGGCAGCCCTCGACCTCAAGATGCGCAAGGATATGCAGATTGAGCTGAAGGAAATGCACAAGCAGTTGGGCATCACTTTCATATACGTGACCCACGACCAGGAGGAGGCGCTGACGCTCAGCGATACCGTGGTCGTGATGAACGAGGGTCGCATACAGCAGATCGGTACCCCGACCGACATCTACAACGAGCCGGTCAACTCTTTCGTCGCTGACTTCATCGGCGAGAGCAATATCCTGAACGGTACGATGATACGTGACCGCAAGGTCAGCTTCATCGGCCATGACTTCGACTGCGTGGACGAGGGTTTCGGCGAGAACGTTCCCGTTGACGTCGTCGTCCGTCCCGAGGATATCTACTTCACCAATGACCCCGCAAAGACACAGTTTACCGCCAAGGTCAAGTCCTGCACCTTCAAGGGAGTCCACTACGAGATGTTCGTGGACAGCGACACCGGCAACGAGCTGATGATCCAGGACTATGATCCGTATCCTGTGGACAGCATCGTCAATCTCTACATCGAACCTGACGACATCCAGGTGATGAAAAAGGAGAGGGTTGCGAACGTCATTCCCGGCACGGTGACCGGTGAAGGCAAGGTGGAACTGCTCGGAGGTGAATTCGAATGTCTGACCGAAGGCTTCGAGGAAGGTGATGATGTCATGGTGACCGTCAGTTTCGACAAGGTCGAACTTCTCGACAACCTCGAGGAAGGCGTGCTCGACGGCGAGGTCCATTTCATCCTGTACAAGGGCGACCATTATCACCTTACCATCAAGGTCGGTGACGAGGGCTTCCTGTATGTGGACACAGACGACATCTGGGACAAGGGAGACCTCGTGGGTATCAACATTGCTCCGGCAGACATCAAAATAAGCAGGAAAGATGACTAAGAGAAGCAACTGGAGCATCCCGTACTTCATTTTCCTGATCCTGTTCGTCATCCTGCCCCTCGTCCTGGTTGTCGTATATGCCTTCCAGAGCAACGAAGGAGGCTTCACCTTCTCGAACATCGGGAAATTCTTCTCGGACTCGGATGCCATATCGACCTTCGCTCTTTCGCTGGAGGTCGCAATCGAGAACACCCTTATCTGCATCCTGCTGGGCTATCCAGCAGCGTATATCCTTGCTGACAAGCAGCTAAACCGTTCGGCAGTGACCATCGTGCTGTTCATCCTTCCCATGTGGATCAACGCCCTGATGCGCACCCTGGCCACCACCGAACTCTTCAATATGCTGGGCTTCACCCTCGGCAAGGGCACCCTGCTCTTCGGTATGGCCTATGACTACCTGCCGTTCATGATCTATCCCATATACAACATCCTCCAGAAGATGGACAAGTCTTATGGAGAGGCTGCTGAGGACCTTGGAGCCACACCCTTGCAGGTATTCACCAAGGTCACGCTGCCCCTTTCCATGCCCGGTGTCATGAGCGGAGTGATGATGGTGTTCATGCCTACGGTCTCGACCTTCGCCATCTCCGAGTTCCTGACCAACAACAAGATCAAACTCTTCGGTACCATCATCCAGGAGAATATCAACTCCTCGATGTGGAACTACGGCTCGGCCCTGGCCCTCATTATGTTGATTATCATTGGTATAACCTCGCTCTTTACGAGCGATGACAGCGAAGCTGCCGAAGGAGGGCTGATCTGATGAAAAAGGTATTTGCGAAACTCTATATCTGGATCCTGCTGGTCATCCTATATGCTCCGCTGGTGTTCATCGCCGTGTTCTCCTTCACCGAGGCGAAGGCCCTCGGCAACTGGACCGGATTCTCCCCGCGTCTCTACCAGTCGCTCTTCACCGGCGGCATGCAGGGCGGCAGCGGCCTGATGAAAGCCGTCGAGAATACACTGGTCATAGCCATCATTTCGGCAGCGGTTGCGACCCTTCTCGGCACTATCGCCGCCATCGGCATCCACAACCTGAAAGGAAGGAAGAAACAGGCCATAATGTTCATGAACAACATCTCGATGATCAACCCCGACATCATCATCGGCGTGTCGCTCTTCCTTCTGTTCGTGTTCCTGCGCATCGGGCAGGGTATGCTTACCGTCATCCTGGCGCACATTTCTTTCTGTACGCCATATGTGGTGCTGAGCGTCCTTCCCAAGCTCTCGCAGATGAATCCCAACATCTACGAGGCGGCGCTGGACCTGGGTGCCACTCCGCATCAGGCTCTCTGGAAGGTCATGGTGCCCCAGCTGAGGCCGGGAATGCTC
>JAFYZE010000149.1 GCA_017548805.1 Bacteroidales bacterium | reverse complement strand
TTCGGGGTGGGCCATGAAACCGAATATACCGAGACGGTAATTGATGGATACCAGGATGACATCCCTGGCAGCCCACTCCTGCGCATCGAACTCCGGTTCCGAGCCCCAGCCTTCGCGGTAGCCGCCGCCGTGTATCCATACGGCCACGGGGGCCTTGCGGTCCACCTGGCCGGGATACTTTGTCCAGACATTCAGGTACAGGCAGTCTTCGCTGCACTGCTTTTCCTCACCATATCCCCACTCCGTGAAATAGTTGCCGGGATAATGCACGGCCTGATAGCTCGGATGGCCGAACTCGTCGGCTTTGAGGACACCTTCCCACGGCTTCACCGGCTGCGGCTCCTTCCAGCGCAGGTCCCCGACCGGAGGTGCGGCATAAGGGATGCCCCTGTACACGAATACACCCTCAAGGTCGGCTGCTACACCCTGCACCTGTCCCCCTTCGATGTCAAGAATGGGACAAACCTTTTCCGAACTGCTGCACGCGGCAAATGCCAGTGCCATGGCAATGATGACGAAGAATCTGGTTTTCATATCAAGAACAATTGTTTTCATAAAAATACATCTCTTTTTTGAAAGAATCAAATTGTTCAGTGACATTAAAAACCCTATATTTGTATGACAAGCACTGAAAACCGACTAATCAAAGAAATATGAAAAGGTTCCTTTTCCTCTCCTGCCTGATTCTGGCTGCATTTGTTTCCTGTTCCAAATCCGCTCCCCAGTCAAGCCGGGAGATGGTCCTGTGGTACGACCAGCCCGCCGGGGACGTATGGCTCGACGGCCTGTTCATCGGCAACGGATACATGGGAGGCAATGTATTCGGAAGGACTGACAATGAGCGCATTGCACTCAACGAGTCGACATTCTGGTCCGGGCGTCCGCACGACTACAACGACCCCGAAGCCCACAACTATTATGACCAGATCAAGGAGTTGATGTATGCCAAGAAATACAAGGAGGCGGAGAATCTGGTGAACGAGCATTTCTACGGCAAACCTGCCAACCAGCAGACCTATGCCCCTGTCGGAGACCTGCTCCTTGATTTCAAGCCCGGCGATGGACCCGTCAAGGATTATTATCGCGAACTCGACATGGAGACCGGCATAGTCACCGTCAACTATACCGAGGGCGATGTCAGGATGACTAGGGAGGTTTTCATGTCCTATCCCGACCATGTGATGGTGATGAAAGTCTCTGCCGACAAACCCGGCAAGGTGAATGTGGAGGCAAAGCTCAAGAGCCCCTTCCAGAGGAGCATCTCTTCCTCGGACAACCGTCTGACTATGAACGGCACATGGAGCTATCTCCCCACCAGGATATTCGACTTGATCGCAAAGGTCGAAGGCGACGGAATGAGTTACCAGACGGATGTAGTTGCCATTCCCGAGAAGGGAAAGCTCGAGGCGACGGACTCCAGCCTGGTCGTAACAGGCGCCAATTCTGTGACTTTTGTCCTGACCATAGCTACCAACCTGGTCAATTACAAGGACATAAGCGGCAATCCTTCAGCGCGCTGCGATGAGGTCCTCGCCGCCGTCAAGGGCAAGAGCTACAAGCAGTTCAAGGAAACGCACCTCAAGGACTTCTCCGGCTTAATGAGCCGCGTCCATCTCAGCGTCGGAGACGGCGCCGAAAACGACAAGCCTACCAATGTGCGTGTCGAAGCCCTCAAGAAGGGCGAGCCCGATGCCGATCTCCAGGCCAAGCTTTTCCAGTTCGGCCGGTATATCACCGTCTCCGGCAGCAGGGAGGGCAGTGAGCCCACCAACCTCCAGGGACGCTGGCTCCAGGACCTTCTCCCCAACTGGGGCAGCAAATATACCCTCAACGTCAACACCGAGATGAATTACTGGCCCGCCGAGGTCACCAATCTCTCGGAGTGTACTCCCCCGCTGTTCCATCTGATCGAAGACCTGGCCGAGAACGGTGCCGAAACTGCAAAGCTCTATTACGACGCCGAAGGTTGGGTGTCCCACCACAACACCGACATCTGGCGCGGCACAGCCCCCGTGGACGCCGCGCGCTACGGCATGTGGCCGATGAGCGGCGTATGGCTGTGCCAGCATATTTGGGAGCATTACCTCTTTACGGAGGACATCGACTTCCTCAAGAAATATTATCCCATAATGAAGGGATCGGCCCAGTTCGTGATGGACATTTTGGAAGTCAATCCGAATTACGGTTACCTGACAATCCCCTTCTCCATGTCTCCCGAGCAGGGCTATTTCATCGACGGCAATCCCGAAGAGATGTTCCTTGCACCGTCCACCACGATGGACAATGCACTGATCAGGGATCTGTTCCCCCACTGCATCGAGGCAGCCAGGATTCTGGGGGTAGACAGCGAATTCAGCAGCGAGCTGGCAGCTACGCTTGAGAAGATTCCGCCTTACATGATAGGCGAAAACGGCATGCTCCAGGGCTGGATTGAGGACTGGACACGCGGCCGGGAGAACCACAACTGGTCCGGCACCTTCGGGCTCTATCCCGGCAATTCCATCACCCTGAGGGGGACTCCCGAGCTCGCCAAGGCCGTCGAGGCCTGGCTGGAGCCGCGCCCGGTCACGGTATTCTGGAACAGCGCAATCGACATCTGCCAGTGGGCAAGGCTGGAAAACGGCGACAAGACGGATGAGATCCTGAGGAAGATCTTCATGTC
>JAFYZE010000024.1 GCA_017548805.1 Bacteroidales bacterium | reverse complement strand
TGACGGCTGCGACCTTCAGGGTACCGCGCAGGCGGTTCACCACGAGAGTGGTCAGGGCCTGTCCCTCGACATCCTCGGCGATGATGAGGAGTCCCCGGCCCTCACGGGCAACGGGCTCGAGAACGGGCATGAGATCCTCCATGTTGGAGATCTTCTTGTCGGTAAGAAGGATGTAGGTATCGTCAAGGACGGCCTCCATCTTGTCACCGTTCGTCATGAAATAAGGAGAGATGTATCCCCTGTCGAACTGCATGCCCTCGACGACCTTTACCTCGGTCTCGGTGCCCTTGGCCTCCTCGACGGTGATGACACCGTCCTTCTTGACCTTGGACATCGCGTCGGCGATGAGTTTGCCGATATAGCTGTCGTTGTTGGCGGACACGGTGCCGACCTGCTCGATCTTGGAATAGTCGTCGCCGACTTCCTGGCTCTGCTCCTTGAGATTGCCTACGATGGCTGCGACGGCCTTGTCGATACCGCGCTTGAGGTCCATGGGATTGGCGCCTGCGGTGACGTTCTTCAGGCCGACATTGATGATGGCCTGGGCGAGAACAGTAGCGGTGGTGGTACCGTCACCTGCCTGCTCGTTGGTCTTGGAAGCGACTTCTTTGACCATCTGGGCACCCATGTTGGCGAAACGGTCCTCCAGCTCGACCTCCTTTGCGACGGTCACGCCGTCCTTGGTCACCTGGGGGGCTCCGAATTTCTTGTCGATGACAACATTGCGGCCCTTGGGACCGAGTGTCACCTTGACTGCATTGGCGAGCTCATCAGCTCCTTCCTTCATCTTGGCGCGGACATCCACGTCGAACTTTATCTCTTTTGCCATAATGCGTATCTCCTATTTAAATGATTGCCAGAATATCGGACTGCTTGACGATGAGGTATTTCTTGTCGTCGACAGTCACTTCGGTGCCGGCATACTTGCCGTAGAGGACCTTGTCACCCACCTTCACTTCCATGGGTTCGTCCTTCTTTCCGGGGCCTGCGGCCACAATGGTTCCCTGCTGGGGTTTCTCTTTTGCCGTATCGGGGATATAAAGTCCCGACGCAGTCTTGGTCTGGGCCTCCTGAGGCTCTATGACCACTCTGTCTGCCAAAGGTTTGATCATGATGTTATAGTTTTGAATTGATTTCAAAAAAGCGTTCCCGACAACCGCGGGAACGCTTATATAAAAATCAAAGTATGTGCCAGCCGCCATGGACTGACAAAATGTCACTAATACTTGTTCAGCGGATAACCGGCAGTCATCTGGTGGACCTTGGCAGCCACTCTCTCGATGACAGCCCTGTGCTCGTAAAGCGATGCCTCCTGCTCTGCAGTGGGTTCCTCGCCCTTCTTGAGCGTCAGCGCGGCGATATGGTCCGCACAGGAAGCAAGGACAGTGTCGATCAGTTCGACGATGTCCTCCATGTCCTTCTCGACGAAGCCGCGGGACGTGACGGCGGGAGTGCCGATACGGAATCCGGAAGTCTGGAAAGGACTGCGGCTGTCATACGGGACCATGTTCTTGTTGAGTGTGATGTCAGCCTTCTCGAGCTCCTTCTCGGCGACGCGGCCGGAGACTTCGGGGAACTTGTTCCTGAGGTCGATGAGCATAAGATGGTTGTCAGTGCCGCCGGAGACCACGTGGTATCCCCTGTCGAGGAAAGCCTTGCACATGGCCTGGGCATTGGCGATGACCTGCTTCTGGTATTCGAGGTACTCGGGCTGCATGGCCTCGTAGAAGGCGACAGCCTTGGCGGCGATGACATGCTCGAGCGGGCCGCCCTGCACGCCGGGGAACACGCTGGAGTCGATGATCTGGCTCATCTTCTTCAGGACGCCCTTCGGGGTGGTGAGGCCCCAGGGGTTGTCGAAGTCCTTGCCGATAAGGATTATGCCTCCGCGGGGACCGCGAAGGGTTTTGTGAGTCGTGGAAGTCACGATATGGGCGTACTGCACGGGATTCTTGAGAAGCCCGGCCGCGATAAGTCCGGCGGTGTGGGCCATGTCAATCCAGAGGAGAGCGCCGACCTTGTCGGCAATGGCGCGCATGCGCTCGTAGTCCCACTCGCGGGAATAGGCGGAAGCGCCGCCGATGATGAGCTTGGGCTTGTACTTGAGGGCCTTGGCCTCCATGTCGTCATAGTCGATGAGACCGGTATCGGGATTGAGGCCATAAGCGACGGCCTTGTACAGGATGCCGGAAGCATTGACAGGAGAACCGTGTGTGAGGTGGCCACCCTGGGAAAGGTCGAGACCCATGAAGGTATCGCCGGGCTTGAGGCATGCCATGATGACGGCCATGTTGGCCTGGGCGCCGGAGTGCGGCTGGACATTGGCATACTCTGCACCGTATATCTTGCAGAGACGGTCGATGGCAAGCTGCTCGATCTGGTCGACGACCTGGCACCCTCCGTAATATCTCTTGCCGGGGTAGCCTTCGGCATATTTGTTCGTGCAGATGGAGCCCATGGCTTCCATCACATAGTTGCTCACATAATTTTCAGAGGCAATGAGCTCGAGGCCGGAGGCCTGCCTGTCCCTTTCCTTGCGGATCAGGTCGAAAACTTGAAGATCCTGTTTCATAAAAACCAATACCTGTTTCGGGCATCAAAGATAATGATAAATTCCCTTTTTTACTACCTTTGTAAACATGAAGGACAGAAAATTGTTGAACATAGAACTCGGCCGCGTCAGCCCCGAAGAATACAGGGCTCTCCCCGACTCCGGGCTGGTCGTGGTGCTGGACAATATCCGCAGCGCGCATAACGTCGGATCGGCCTTCCGGACGGCCGACGCCTTCAAGGCTGACAAGGTCTGGCTGTGCGGCATCTGCGCTGTGCCGCCGTCGGCCGAGATCCACAAATCTGCCCTTGGCGCCGAGGACAGCGTACCGTGGGAGCATGTCTCCGACACGCTGGAGGCAGTCGCCAGGCTGAAGGCGGCCGGCTATACGGTCGTCGCCGTCGAGCAGACCGTCCATTCGGTCGGACTCGACGCCTTCCGGCCAGAGCCTGGCCACCGCTACGCCCTCGTCTTCGGCAATGAAGTGGATGGAGTCCGCCAGGATGTCGTCGACGCTTCTGACATGACCCTGGAGATCCCCCAGGCCGGCACCAAGCACTCCCTCAACGTCAGCGTCGCCGTCGGCGTCGTACTATGGCACTTCTTTTGCCGTTCCAAGCGAAGCGAAGAAAACTAACAATCATTTATGATATGAAAAGAGCCGCTTTAATAACACTTTTTCTCGGAGCCTTCCTCCTCCAGGGCTGCGGAGTCCTGCTGGAGAGCCGCGAAGACAAGCTTGCACGCCAGGAGCGTGAAGCGCAGATCATCCGCGAATCCATGGAGAGCGGGGACTTCAAGATGGATGTCACCCACATGATTCCCCTGCAGATGGCGCCAAGGCATGTGACCAACTATTCAGTCACAGTCAAAGGCAACCACATCAACTCCCACCTGCCTTACTCCGGCCGTGCCTGGAACGTCCCCTACGGCGGAGGTCACGCCCTCAACTATGAGTCGGACATCGAAGAAAAGGCCGTATACCTCGAATCCGACGGCTCATACACCGTCCGACTGCTTATCAAGACTGACGAGGACACCCATGTCTACACCTTCCATTTCTCGCTGGGTGGCAGCGCCTCGCTGCTGGTCCAGTCCAGGAACAGGGACTCCATCAGTTATAATGGAATGTTCCTCTTCGACGAGGAAGAGGAATAAACTAAAAGAATAATAAAAAGCCCGGCAGAGCGATCTGTCGGGCTTTTCTTGTATCTGAAGCGCTTAAGCGTTCTGCTTGATGACGGCCTGGGCCGCGGCGAGGCGGGCGATAGGCACGCGGAAAGGAGAGCAGCTGACGTAGTCGACGCCGATCTTGTTGAAGAACTCGATCGAAGCGGGATCGCCGCCATGCTCGCCGCAGATGCCGCACTTGAGGTCGGGCCTGCGGGAACGGCCGCCCTGGATACCGTACTCGACGAGACGGCCGACGGCCTTGGTGTCGATGGTCTGGAACGGATCGTCGTCGAGGATCTTGTTGCCAAGATAGTCGCCCATGAAGGTGCCGACGTCGTCACGCGAGAAGCCGAAGGTCATCTGGGTGAGGTCGTTGGTACCGAAGAAGAAGAACTCGGCGGCACGGGCCATCCTGTCGGCGGTGAGGGCTGCGCGAGGGATCTCGATCATGGTTCCGAACTTGTAGTAGATGGCAGTCATGGCACGACCCTCGATCTCAGCCTTGACGCGGTCGCAGATAGCCTTCTGGAAGCTGAGCTCAC
>JAFYZE010000148.1 GCA_017548805.1 Bacteroidales bacterium | reverse complement strand
TCTGCCTTGCGTACAGGCTCGCCGCTTTTTGCCTTGGCCACAAAGATAGCATAGCCCCGGGCATCCTCCTTATGCGCGGCGGATAGACCGTAACGCTTGTAGTCCTGCACTGAAGATACCTTGCCGTCTTTGCATTCTACGGTATAACTGCCGTCGTCGAAGGCAGGCAGCTGTATCTTTACGGTGTCCTGACTGTAATAACTCTTGGTTGGATTGTCAAGCCTGGAGGAAAAGACAGTCTTGTCCTTGTCCTTTACCGTCACGTTGATCCCGGAGAGATTGCGCAGCGAAGCCGTCAGGAGACCCTCTTCGACGGAGAACCAAACTCCCTTGTCGTCAAGCTGTTCAATGAGCGATTCAATCTCGGTGCAGCATTCCGCGATATCCTTCTCCTTGCCGGAGAATGCCTTGCGGTCCTTCTCGAAGGCAGCAGCCTTGTCCCTCAGGGCTTTGTACTGCTCTGACGTACCTTTCTCACCGCGTTCCAGCTGCTCGAATTCCATGGCCAGAAGGGCCTGCTTCGCCATGAGCGAGACGGCTTTGCCGTCGTATTTGCGTGCGTACTCCTCCAGCCTTTCCTTGGAGCGGAATTCATCCCTGAGCCATTGTATGCGCGTGAATTCGAGGAAAGCCGCATCCGGATACCTATCTCCAAGCGTTTTCTCCAGCATGTCCGCATATTCTTCGACGGCGCCGGCGTTCCAGCGGTTCCCGAGAACGAGCGACCAGAGGACATACTCCCAGTCATTGGGAATGCGCTCAACAAGGACCTCCTCGTATATCTCGGAGGCCAGGCGGTCGTCTTCTTCGTAGAATTCGGAATGACGGCCTTTTTCCAGCCTGTCGCGGTTCTTTTTCAGGAATTCGGATTTCCCGGCAAGGTTGTGGCGGGAATTGTAGAATGTCAGTACCGGCTCGTCAAAGGCCTCGATATCCTTCTGGAACTGTGTGTACAGGCTGTCCCGCAGCTTCCAGTTGCGGGAGGACGCTACATCGACATAAGTGTCCCCGGCCCGGTAGAAATCCCAGGGGAGACGTTCCTTGGTGGCGATGCGTTTGATCTCCTGGAGGACTTCCATGGCCTTCTGGGGCCTGTCGGCCCTGTAGGCGGCTTCGTAATCCTTCCAGAGCTTGCTCACCTGCGTGTTGTCCCGTGCGTCTTTCGCGCTATTGTTTTCCATTGCTATCGATCCTGTAAATAAAATGACGGCCAGCGGAATGAGCCATAGTATCCGTTTCATCTCTCAGTCGTTTTATGTGGTCTGAAGGCCGCTCAGGGCGGCCACGGCTTCAGATACTACAAAAGTGCTGCCACCGATGTAAATGAGGGGTTTGCTGTTGTCCGCAGCCAATCCAAGGGCGAGTTCAATACCGTTTGTAACGCTGCCGCCGAAAAGGACTTTGCCAGGAAATGCGGAGGAGAGCCTGACGAAAAGGACATCCGCCTTCATGGCGCGCGGCGTATCGGGTGCGACGGTGATGTATGTTGCCTCCTGCGGCATCAGCGGCATGATGCCGTCGAGGTCCTTGTCGGCCATTACGCCGTACACGATGATGAGGCGGTCATAGCGCCCTGTGCGGAGGTACTCCTCCAGTTGTGCGAAATTCCTCGCCAGGGCCGGGGGATTGTGCCCGATGTCGCACAGCATGTCCGGATCGCGCCTCAGCATCTCCCACCTTCCGTGGAAGTCCATCCGCCGGGCGGTGTTGGCTATCGCTTGCAGGACTTCCTCCGTAGGTTCGACTCCCAGGACCCCCAGCACAGTCAGCGCAGTCCTGAGATTCTCTGCCTGCCATTCGCCCTGCAGGTCCATTTCCTTCAGGAGCTGTTCTATCCTCTCGCCCGGGTACAGGGCCCGAAAAGCTTGTGTTCCAGCTCGCGCTAAAAGCTTTTCAGACCCTGTACCCGGCTCGAAATCAGCACAATCCTCTTTCTTAGCTGAAAGACTTCCAGGAACTGTTCCTTTCACTGGAATTACAAGATTTGCGGATGCAGGCAGGGATGCTGCGGAGCATTTAGCGAATGCTGAAGAACCAGCGGAGCAGCATTCCTGACCTGCATCCGCATAGATTAAGGGGCAGGGGGCTGCGGAGGCGGCGGCCTCGAAGACGGGCGCGGTCTCCGCGTCCCGCGTCCCGACCACGGCCGGCACGCCGGGCTTGAAGATCCCGGCCTTCTCTCCGGCGATTGCCGCGCGGGTGTCGCCCAGCTGGGCGCAGTGGTCGAGCCCGATGCTCGTGACCACCGCCACTTCGGGCGTAATGATGTTCGTGCTGTCGAGGCGTCCGCCGAGCCCGACCTCGATGACGGCAATGTCGACTTTCTCGTCAGCAAACCAACGGAACGCCATACCTGTCGTGATCTCGAAGAACGACAGGTTCAGCCGGTTGAAATCTTCCTCCCATTCCGTGATGAATTCCCAGACCTTCTCTTTCGATATCAGCCGGACCGGGTCTCCTGAGGCCCCGTCGAGTATACGCATCCTCTCGCGGAAGTCGATGATATGCGGGGAAGTATACAGACCGACTTTCAGCCCGGTGGCCGCAAGTGCGGAGGCCAGCATGTTGGCCACGGAGCCCTTGCCGTTGGTGCCGGCGACATGGACGGACCTGAAGCCTTTGGAAGGACTGCCAGTCAGGGCATCGAACTCCTCCATATGGGCGAGTCCGGGCTTGTATGCTTCGCCGAATCCGGTATTCTGGACGGAGGGGAAACGGACGAAGATTTCTTCTAGTTTGTGCTGATATTCAGAGTCGTTCATATCGTTTTTTTGCAACTGAATTCAAATTTAGTTATTTTTACAAAATGATTACCCGCAACATGGACGAAAAGGTGTCAGCGTTGTATTCAGAATACATCATCGACGGTGTCCCGCAGGAACTTACACCTGCGCGTATCCTCGATGCCATCATGGTGGAGGACGGCTCACGGCCGTCCATTCCCGAGGGCGTTCCCGAACCCGTCGTGGACGAGACGGTCGATCCCGCCCCCAAGCCGTGCGACACCGACCCCGCCTGTATCGACGAGTATCTCAAGCGCATCCGCGCCATCAAGTCCTGCGTTTTTCCTGTAGCATTCCCCGAGACATACACCAAGTCCCGCATAGCCTGCGCGCTCATTGACGCCATCTGGCGCAAGGGACATTTCCGCCTGGGCGACCTGGCCCTCAGGCTCGACTGGACCTGGAATCCGCAGCGCATCGGAGACATGGCGGCGTTCTACGCCTCCGTTTCGTCGGCTGCGGACTATGTAGATTCGCTGGGATTACGATTGTCCGGATATTCTTATGCAGTGAAGGAAGGGGAGAGCGATGTGACTGCCGTGCCTTCGCTCGCGGTGCAGCGCCAGGAGACTGACCCGTCTGTTCCGGACGATCCTGACTTTTTCACCGAACTGCCTTTCCGCACCGAGCATCCGAAGCTGAGGGTGCAGAACTTCCACCCGTCCAAGTTCCTGCCGGATGCCGCCAGCTGGCTGATATACGTTCCTTTCGAGAACTGCGAGTACCGCCTCGGTGCCTCGCTGCTGGCCCAGGCGCTCGACTCCTCCGGTGCTGTCGCGCCGCAGCTCGTGGATCCCGATTATTTCATCGACTGCTACGAAGTCGTGCGGGAGCTCGTTGAGGACGGCATCGTCCTCTCCGGCGTGACCGTCGGGCGCGGAGGGCTCATCACCGCCCTCAAACGCATGGCTGGCCCCAAGGTCGGCGCAAGCGTCGAACTTGCCGGCCTGATGCGCGCCACGGGCGAGAAGGACATCGTGCGCCTGCTCTTCGCCGAAGTCCCGGGCGTGCTTTTCCAGATCGCGGACATCGACTATGATTATGTCGACGCCGAACTGCTGCTCCAGGACATCGCATTCTATCCGCTCGGACACCCCGTTCCAGGGGAGTCCGGCATCAATGTGACTTCCTCGGACACGTCCGGCATCCAGACCATCCTCGAGTCGCTCATACGCAGCCAGAGTTCAGAAGGAGAAGACTAACCACATACCATATATGCCAAGATACGCCAACGTCCCTTCGGGGAAGAAATCCCATGGAAAGCCCAAGATATTCGTGCTGGACACCAACATCATCCTGCACGATTACAAGGCCATACGGAAGTTCCAGGACAACAATGTCGTCATTCCGATAGCCGTCATCGAGGAGCTTGACAAGTTTAAGAAAGGCAGCGACGCGCTTGCGTTCAACGCCCGCGGCTTCGTACGCGAGATCGACCGCCTGACCGAGGGCAAGTTGTTCGGCAAGGATGGTGTCCCCATCGGGAAGGGGCTGGGCAAGATCAAGATCGAGCCCAATCATCCCTTTGCTGACGAGTTCAAGGATTTCTTCATGGACGACATCCCTGACCACCGTATTCTCGCCACCGCCATGTGGGTGCGGGACAACAACCCCGGCACTTTCGTCGCCCTCATCACCAAGGACGTCAACCTCCGCATGAAGGCCAAGGCCGCCGGCATGGAGGTCCAGGACTACCTCACCGACAAGGTCGAGGAAGCCAAGGTGGAAGGTGCCACAAAGGAGGTGCAGACCATCGAAGCCGATCCATCTGTACTTCAGGCATTGGCCTACGGCAAGGATAACAGCGTCGAATGGGAGGATATCCTCGACTCCGAGCCCAGGCCCAACCAGTTGTTCAAGTTCACCTGGAAAGGATCGGACAAGGATGTCGTCTGCGCGCGCTACGATCCTTTCCGCAAGCGCATAGTCCTTGTCAGGACCCGCGAGGCTTACGGCATCCGCCCGCGAAACGACGAACAGAAATTTGCTCTGGACGCCTGTCTGGATCCGAAGATCCAGCTTGTCTCCCTCACGGGAGGCGCCGGTACCGGCAAGACCCTGATCGCGCTGGCCTCCGCCCTCGAGCAGGAGCGCGACTTCGACCAGATCATCCTCTCGCGTCCTACCGTCATCCTGGGCAACCAGGACATCGGGTTCCTGCCAGGCGACCAGAAGACCAAGATGAGCCCGTACCTTCAGCCCTTGATGGACAACCTCAACGTCATCAAGGCCCAGTTCCGCCCCTCGTCGAAGGAAGCGCTGAAGATAGAAGGGCTGCTGAAGGACGAGAAACTCGTCATTTCGCCGTTGGCCTATATCCGCGGCCGCAGCCTCGGCAATGCCTTCTTCATCATCGACGAGGCGCAGAACCTCACCCCGCACGAGATCAAGACCATCATCACCAGGGCGGGCGAGGGTACCAAGATGGTATTCACCGGCGATATCTTCCAGATTGACCAGCCGTACCTCGACCAGTGGTCCAACGGACTCACGCACCTGGGCGAGAAGATGACCGGCCAGAAACTCTTCCAGCATGTGTTCCTGCGCAAGGGCGAGAGGAGCGAATTGTCGGAGATTGCGGCAAAACTCTTATAGGTGATAAATAATTTTTTAATTAGGCCGGAAAGTTGTAAATTCGCGGCCGATAAAATGGAAATATAATAACAAAAAAGACGACGTTATGTTTGAAAGCAAGAAGAGAGTCTATCGTTTCGGCGGAAAGCAGGCCGAAGGCGATGGTACCATGCGCGAGCTCCTTGGTGGAAAGGGAGCCAACCTGGCTGAGATGAGCAGGCTCGGAATGCCTGTTCCTGCCGGATTCACTATCACTACCGAATGCTGCGCCGAGTATTATGCACTCGGCGGCGGATATACTGAAGAGCTCAAGATGGATGTCGGTGCCGCCCTCATCGCCACCGAGAAGATCATGGGCAAGAAGTTCGGCGATCCCGAGAACCCGCTCCTCGTCAGCTGCCGTTCCGGCGCCCGCAGTTCCATGCCCGGCATGATGGACACCATCCTTAACATCGGTCTCTGCTCTGATACCATCCCCGGTATGATCAAGAAGACCGGCAACCCGCGCTTCGTGTACGACTCCTACCGTCGTCTCATCATGATGTACTCCGACGTCGTCATGGAGAAGGCCGAGGGCATCGAGCCTGAGGACGGACAGAGCATCCGCCAGCAGCTCGACCGCATGATGGCTGACCTCAAGGAAGCGAAGGGCTACAAGTCCGATACCGAGATTACCGCCGAGGAGCTTAAGGACCTCTGCGAGCAGTTCAAACTCAAGGTGAAGGAAGTCCTAGGCGTCGAGTTCCCCGACACTGCCAAGGACCAGCTCTGGGGTTCCATCGGCGGCGTGTTCAAGTCCTGGAACGGCAAGCGCGCCATCGCTTACCGCCGCATCGAACGCATTCCTGACGACTGGGGCACCGCCGTCAACGTCCAGTCCATGGTGTTCGGCAATATGGGTGACAATTCTGCCACCGGCGTCGCATTCTCCCGTAATCCCGCTACCGGTGACAACAAGTTCTACGGCGAGTGGCTCATCAACGCCCAGGGCGAGGATGTCGTTGCAGGTATCCGCACCCCCAACCCTCTCAACGAGGCCACCAAGAACGATCATAACAGGAATCTCAAGTCCCTCGAGACTGCCATGCCTGAGGTTTACAAGGAGCTCGACGAGATCCGTCTCAAGCTCGAGAACCACTTCCATGACATGCAGGACATCGAGTTCACCATCCAGGAGGGCAAGCTCTGGATGCTCCAGTGCCGTATCGGCAAGCGCACCGGCCTTGCCGCCCTGCAGATGGCCATGGACATGCTCAACGAGGGCATGATCGACGAGAAGACCGCCATCATGCGCGTCGCTCCCGGACAGCTCGACGAGATCCTCCATCCTATCCTCAACCCCGCTTCCGAGAAGATCGCCGCCAAGCTGGCCCAGGGTCTTCCCGCTTCTCCGGGCGGAGCAGTCGGTACCATCGTCTTCACTTCCGAGGCTGCCATGGCTGCTGCGAAGGAAGGCAAGAAGTGCATCCTCATCCGCGAGGAGACCTCTCCCGAGGACATCGAGGGCATGCGCGCCGCTTCCGGTATCCTTACCACCCGCGGTGGCATGACTTCCCACGCGGCGCTCGTCGCCCGCGGCTGGGGCAAGTGCTGCATCGTCGGCTGCGAGGCCATGAAGATCAACCTTGAGAAGAAGTCCGTCACCTTCGCAGAGGGCGGAAAGACCTACAAGGAGGGCGAGTGGATATCCCTCAACGGTACCAAGGGCCTTGTGTACGGTGAGAAGATCGAGACCATCGACGCTTCCGAGAACCCTCTGTTCATCAACTTCATGGCTATCGTCGACAAGTATCGCAAGCTCGGTATCCGCACCAATGCCGATACTCCCGAGGACGCCGCCAAGGCTCTCGCGTTCGGCGCCGAGGGTATCGGCCTCTTCCGTATCGAGCATATGTTCTACGGCAAGAATTCCGAGACTCCTCTCGCCAAGCTCCGCAAGATGATCATGTGCGACACCGACAAGGAGCGCAAGGCCGCCCTTTCCGAGCTCGAGCCGTTCATCAAGGCTGCCGTCAAGAGCACCCTCCGCATCATGGACGGCAAGCCCGTCGTGTTCCGTCTGCTTGACCCGCCTCTCCATGAATTCGTTCCCAAGTCCGAGGACAAGAAGGTCGAGCTCGCCAAGGAGCTTGACGTGACCGTCGAGGAGATCGAGAAGCGTGGCGAGAGCCTGCACGAGATCAACCCGATGATGGGTTTGCGCGGCGTGCGTCTGCATGTTACCTATCCTTTCATCGCCGAGACCCAGTACAGGGCTATCTTCACCGCTACCGCCGAACTGATCAAGGAAGGCCTCAATCCGATGCCGGAGATCATGATCCCCGTCACCATCTCCGCCCGTGAGCTCAGCTTCCAG
>JAFYZE010000147.1 GCA_017548805.1 Bacteroidales bacterium | reverse complement strand
CATTCCCCTCAACATAGCATACGAGGATGAAGACCTTCTCGTGGTGGACAAGCCCGCCGGGATGGTCGTACATCCGGGCCACGGGCACTTCGAGAGCACGCTCGTGAATGCCCTCGCGTTCCATCTGGGCATCTCCCAGGGCCCGGAGGCCGAGGACGAGAGGATGGGCATACTCGTGCACCGCATCGACAAGGACACTTCCGGTCTTCTGGTCGTGGCCAAGAACGACGAGGCCCAGCTCAACCTTGCGAAGCAGTTCTTCGAGCACAGCATAGACCGTGTCTATGTCGCCGTTGTCTGGGGCAACCTCAAGGAGGACGAGGGCACGATCGATGCCAATATCGGCCGCGATCCCAACGACCGCCTGCGCTTCCGTGTCTACGACGATCCTGAGAAGGGCAAGCACGCCGTGACGCATTACCGCGTCCTGGAGCGTTTCGGCTTCGTGACCGTGATAGAGTGCCGGCTAGAGACCGGCCGTACGCACCAGATCCGCGTTCATATGTCCTCCATCGGCCACCCGCTTTTCGGTGACGACCGATACGGCGGCACCGAGATCCGCAAGGGCACCATCTACGCCAAGTACCGCCAGTTCATCCAGAACTGCTTCGAACTCTGCCCGCGCCAGGCCCTTCATGCCCAGGTCCTCGGCTTCACCCACCCGCGCACCCGCGAGCGCATCCGCTTCGAGTCGCCCGTCCCCGAGGACATGCAGGCCCTCATCGCCAAGTGGCGGGCATATACAAAAGAAAAAAGAGAGGAGCCCTAAAAGAGCTTCTCTCCATTCTCGTTGTAGAATTCATACTGCAGGACGGTGAAGTCGTTGCTTTCGCTGACCTTGACCTTGCATTTGTACTTTCTTTTCCATTTTCCGACGAAGGATGAAAGTCCCCGCGTCAGGTAGGCTCCCAGTATAGGGCTCACTTTCAGGGTGACGGTCCTCAGACCGTTATCCCGGACCAGTTCGGCCAGGTCCCTCTCTATCTGCTCGTCGATGACGGCGCTCGATGTGATTTTGCCCGTGCCGTGGCAGAGGGGACAGATCTCGGCCGTGTTGATCTGGATCGCCGGGCGTATGCGCTGTCGCGTGATCTGCATCAGTCCGAACTTGGTGAGAGGCAGCACGTTGTGCTTTGCCCTGTCCTTGTCCATGAGCTCCTGCATGTACTTGAAGAGGCTGTTGCGGTGTTCTCCAGACGCCATGTCTATGAAGTCCACGATCACTATGCCTCCCATGTCACGCAGCCTGAGCTGACGTGCAATCTCTTCCGCCGCGAGCTTGTTCACCTCGAAGGTGTTTTCCTCCTGGTCCGTAGTCTTGGCCCTCGTGCCGCTGTTGACGTCGATCACGTTCAGGGCTTCCGTGGACTCTATCACCAGGTAGGCTCCCTGCTTCATCGGGACCACCTTCCCGAAAGAGCTCTTGATCTGGCGGCTGACCTCGAAATGGTCGAAGATCGGCTCCTTGCCTTCGTAGAGCTTGACGATTTTCTCCTGCTCGGGTGAGATCAGGGAAATATACTTCTTTGTTTCCTCGTAGATCTTGACGTCGTTCACATGTACGTTGGTGAACGTATCGTTCAGCAGGTCCCGGAGGATGGTGGTGGTTTTGGAATACTCCGTGAAGAGCAGGCCTATACCCTTGTCCTTGGCGATCCTCTTCCAGGAGCCTTCCCACTTTTCGATGAGCGAGCGCAGCTCTCCGACCAGTACGGCGGCGTTCTTGCCTTCCGCGGCGGTACGGATGATGGCTCCGTAATTCTTGGGAAGAATGCTCCTGACGAGCGTTTCAAGCCGTTTTTTCTCTTCTTTCGAAGAGATCTTCTGGGAAATGCTCACCTTCTCTGCGAAGGGGAGCAGTACAATGTTGCGTCCTGCCAATGAAATTTCCGCGGTCAGCCGGGATCCTTTGGTGGAGATGGGCTCCTTTACTATCTGGGCTATGATCATCTGCCCCACTTTCAGCACTTCTTCGATGTGTCCCTCCTTCGCGAGGATGGGCCCTATCGGAATGCTCGAATAAAGCTTGTGCAGATCGGTGTTGGGATTGGACTTCTTGACGAACTCGTCAAATGACGAGAAGTAAAGTCCGAGATCCAGATAGTGGATGAAAGCTTCCTTTGAGTCTCCGATGTCCACGAACGCTGCATTGAGCGCCGGCATCACTTTCTTGACCCTTCCGAGGAAGACATCTCCGATCGAATAAGTGTGACCCTGACTGGATTCCTTGTTGAGCTCGATCAGCCTGTGATTTTCCATCAAGGCGATCTGGACCTCCTTCGAACCGACGTCTACTATGAGGTCTTTTTCGGTTTTCTCAGTTTCCATCAGGAAATTGCATTTTAAAGAACGTTTTTCAATGTATGACAAAAGGGTCGGACCAGTCGGCCAGACCCTTTTCATTAGCAGACTGCTAAAATGGCAGACCAGGAAGGATTACTTCTTCTTGTGCCTGTTCTTGCGCAAACGCTTCTTGCGCTTGTGCGTTGCCATCTTATGCCTCTTGTGTTTCTTTCCGTTTGGCATAATCAAATAGTTTTAATTATTTCTCCTTGACGGCGGCAACGAAAACCTTTGCAGGCTTGAATGCAGGGATGTCGTGCTCGGGGATGGTCATGGTAGTATGCTGGGTGATGTTGCGGGCGGCCTTCTGAGCCCTGTGCTTGATGATGAAGCTGCCGAATCCACGCAGATAAACAGGGTTGCCCTTAGCAAGGGAATCCTTGACGCACTCCATGAAAGACTCCACTACGGTCTGGACTGCAATTTTCTCAATACCAGTTGCTTTTGCAACTTCGTTAACGATTTCTGCCTTTGTCATGATAAATGAGTTTTATATAATAAACAAATTAAAAGTCCCAGTTTTTCGATTCGGGAGTGCAAAAATAGACTTATTTTTTTAATAATCAAAATAATAAAGGAAAATAAAGGTCTAAAGCCGGGGAGTTCACTGTCAGACACTTCAATGGCATGGAGATTGACTATATATAGGTAAACGAACTTGGAAGACATCCGTCTGCCAAATTGGCAGAATTATCCCCTTTATGCTTGAAAACTAAATATATGACCAACGACAAATTCAATGGTGAATTCATGCTCCCGGGCGGTTCCGGAGTGAATATCATACCCGTTATGCAGGGCGACGGCCCCTTGAAGTTCGACGAGGCGGACCTCCCCGAGAAGCTCCCCATCCTGACCCTCAGGAACGCGGTGATCTTCCCGGGAACGGTATACCCCGTGACGATAGGGCGCGAGAAGTCCATAAAGCTCATCAAGGAGGCCGAACAGAATGGTCTCTTCATCGGCGCCGTGCCCCAGCTCGACGTCAACGTCGAGGATCCCAGGGCCGAGGACCTCAGCCCTTACGGCACGGTCGTCAAGATAGTCAAGACCCTTGAAATGCCCGACGGCACGCTGACCGCCATACTCCAGGCCTTCAAGCGCATTTCCGTTGACGGCATCCTTGCCTATGAGCCTTACGTGGTGGCGCGCGTACACTACCTCGACGAGTTCATGACCAACGAGAACGCCGTTGACAACCGCCTGATCGCCGATTCGCTTAAGGAGAAGGCAGGATATATCATCCGCGCCTCGTCCTTCGTGACCAAGGAGGCCGTGTCCGCGCTCCGTTCCATCGACAATTTCCAGTTCCTGGTCAACTTCATCGCCACGACCATCGAGGTGGACAACTTCACCGACAAGGCCGACCTGCTGCAGTACGACGACCTTCGCGTGCGCGCCATGAAACTCCTGACCGTACTGGACATCCAGGTCGAGTTCCTGAAGATCAAGCAGGAGATCAACCAGAAGGTCAAGGGCGAGATCGACCAGCAGCAGCGCGAGTACTATCTCAACAACCAGCTCCGCACCATCCAGGAGGAACTCGGCATGGACGAGTCCGGCGACTTCGAGAAGTTCCGCCAGCGCGCCGAGACCAAGAAATGGTCCGCGGACGTGCGCGCGATCTTCGACAAGGAGATGGCCAAGCTGGAGAAATACAATCCCAGCTCGCCCGACTATAGCATACAGTACAACTACATCCAGTTCATGCTGGACCTTCCCTGGGGCGAGACCTCCGAGGACAACCTCGACCTCAAGCATGCCCAGAAGGTTCTGGACGACGATCATTTCGGCCTTGACAAGGTCAAGGACCGTATCATAGAGTACCTCGCCGTGCTGAAGCTGAAGGGAAACATGAAGTCTCCCATACTCTGCCTCTACGGCCCTCCGGGCGTCGGCAAGACCAGCCTCGGCAAGTCCGTGGCGCGCGCCCTCGGGCGCAAGTATGTCCGCATCTCGCTCGGCGGCATGCATGACGAGGCCGAGATCCGCGGCCACCGCAAGACCTATGTCGGGGCCCTGCCCGGCCGTATCCTGAACGGCATCTGCCGGGCCGGTACCTCCAACCCGGTGATCGTCCTCGACGAGATCGACAAGCTCGCCAGCGACTTCAAGGGTGACCCTTCGTCCGCCCTGCTGGAGGCGCTCGATCCCGAGCAGAACTCCACCTTCCACGACAATTACCTGGACATCGACTATGACCTGTCCAACGTCCTGTTCATCACAACGGCCAACACTACGTCTACCATCCAGCCGGCGCTGCTTGACCGCATGGAGATGATAAACGTCACGGGATATCTCGCCGAGGAAAAGCTCGAGATAGCCAAGCGCTACCTGCTGCCCAAACAGCTCAAGGAGCATGGCATCGCCAAGGACGAGCTTCGCATCAGCAAGCCCGGACTCGCTGCCATCATCGACAGCTATACGCACGAGTCCGGCGTCCGCGGACTCGAGAAGCAGATCGCAAAGATCGCCCGCGTGACCGCCAAGAAAATAGCCCTCGGGGAGGATTATCCGACGGTCATCAAGCCCGAACACCTGAAGGAGTACCTCGGCCTGCCGACAAACTTCCATGACCTGCAGAAGGGCAACGAGATGCCCGGCGTGGTCACAGGTCTCGCCTGGACTTCCATGGGCGGCGAGATCCTCTTCGTGGAGAGCCAGGTCAGCGTCGGCAAGGGCAACCTCTCGATGACCGGCAACCTCGGCGACGTGATGAAGGAGTCGGCGACCATCGCCTACCAGTACCTGAAAGCCCATCCCGACCTTGCCGAGATCAATCCTGAGGAGTTCTCGACCAGGGACGTCCATGTCCATGTGCCCGAGGGTGCAGTACCCAAGGACGGACCTTCGGCGGGCATCACGATGGTCAGTTCGATGGTCTCCGCCCTGCGCGGCAAGAGCTTGAAGAGCGGCATCGCGATGACCGGTGAAATGACCCTGCGTGGCCGCGTGCTGCCCGTCGGCGGCATCAAGGAGAAGATCCTTGCGGCGAAGCGCGCCGGAGTCACCACCATCGTAATATCGGAAGACAACAGAAAAGATATAGAGGATATCAAGGATATTTACGTAAAAGGCCTTACATTTGTATATGTCAAGACTATCAAGGACGTAATAGACAATATCTTCTGATGGACGTAAAAATAGAACAAAGCTGGAAACAAGCCCTGCAGAGTGAGTTCGACAAACCCTACTTTGCGGAGCTTGTCCGTTTTCTGCATGCAGAGAAGTCGGCCGGGCAGGTGATCTACCCTCCCGGAAAGCAGATATTCAGGGCTTTCGAGCTGACCCCGCTTGACAAGGTCAAGGTGGTCATCCTGGGACAGGACCCGTATCACGGATACGGCCAGGCCATGGGCCTGTCCTTTTCCGTCCCGGACGGCGTCCCGGCCCCTCCTTCGCTCAAGAACATCTTCAAGGAGATCGAGGACGATCTCGGCATACGCATGAGCGGCAGGCCGAACCTCGAGGACTGGGCCCGCCAGGGCGTTCTCCTGCTCAACGCCGTGCTCACGGTCCGCGCCTCGCAGCCCGCTTCGCACAGCGCCATAGGCTGGCAGGAGTTCACTGATGCGGTCATCCGCTGCATCAACGAGCACTGCGACGGGGTGGTGTTCCTGCTCTGGGGCAATTTCGCGCGCGCCAAGCGCGAGCTGATCGACACTTCCCGGCATTACGTGCTGGAGGCCCCGCATCCGTCTCCGCTCGCGCGCGGCGCGTTCTTCGGATGCCGCCATTTCTCCCGCACCAATGAAATACTTGCTCAAGAGGGCAAAACTCCAATTGACTGGCAATTATGAAAAAGACTGCATTCTTCCCGGGATCCTTCGATCCCTTCACCGCAGGTCATCTCAATATCCTGAAACGTGCCCTGACCATGTTTGACGAGGTGGTCATCGCAGTCGGTATCAATCAGGACAAGCGCGGATTCTTCGACATGGACCAGCGCATGGACATCATACGGCAGGCGGTTGCCGGCATCGACGGGGTCAAGGTCATCAAGTATGACAGCCTGACCGTCGACGCCTGCCGCCAGCTCGGGATCAAGCACATCGTGCGCGGCGTGCGCAACATGCTCGACTTCGAGAACGAGCGCGCCATCGCCGATGCCAACCGCCGCATCGCTCCTGAGATCGAGACCGTCATCATTCCGACCGCCCAGGAGTTCGCCCACATCTCTTCTTCCGCCGTGCGCGATATCCTCAAACACAAGGGCGATACGAGCCTTTTCCTTTCGGACGGAGTGGTGCTTCCGGAAGTCAAATAGCCGATGAAACGCCTGGCTCTCATATCGTTGCTGGTCGCCGTCCTGCTACCCTTCGGGCTTCGTGCGCAGGATGCCGTGCCTCTGGACTCGGCCGTGGTAGCGGCGCTCGACTCCAGGCTTGACGAGTATTTCGCCGCGCTGGAGCGCGAGCCCATACAGGTCAAGATAGGGGAGTGCGACTTCATGCTTGAGAGCTGCGCGGACACGCTTGTGCGACAGTATGTCGCGGTCCGTATCTACGATCATTTCCTCGGGTCGAAAGTCATGGGAGACGAAGCCGTGGCCGTCCACATGGTGGACGACTGGTTCGTTCCCGGCAAGGTGTCGATGTACAGCGACATCGACCTGATGAATGCCCGGATATACGCCCAGTTCCACCGCAGTTCGCTGTTGGGGATGCAGGCGCCCGTCCTGACGCTCTGCTCGCGTGACGGTGATTCCGTCACGACTCCGGTCGAGGGTGCTGTCAACATCCTGTTTTTCTACGATACATCCTGTTCGAAGTGCAAGCTTGAGACCATGAGACTGAATGCCTTCCTCTCAAGTCTCGATGTCCCTGTTGAGTTCTTCGCCGTTTATACGGGAGTGTTCAAGGAGCAGTGGGAAGACTACATCTCATTCAGGTGGGAGGCCCCTTCGCCTTCTGTAAGTTTCCACCATGCATGGGACCCGGAGCTCGAGTCCGATTTCCAGTTGCTATACGGGGTGCTGCAGACTCCGCAGATGCTGCTCATCAACCGTGCCGGGACCATCGTCGGGCGTTCCCTCGATACCGATGCCTTGGCCCAGTTGCTCGCGACGCTGTTCGAGCAGCCTTACGAATACGGCACAGACTCGTCCCTGGAGCTTTTCGATACACTTTTCGGTGACGGGGAGCCCAATGCGGCCAATATCCTCGAGACGGCCCAGTACATCAAGGACAGCGCGCTGGAGCGCTCTGACTCCACCCTGTGCCGCCACATG
>JAFYZE010000146.1 GCA_017548805.1 Bacteroidales bacterium | reverse complement strand
GGAGCAAAGGTCTACGACGGTATTTATGCCGGAAAGATGGGCGCAAGCGCCAATCCCAGCAGCGTCCACGAGGACAATCTCAAGGGATGGACCGGCATTCCTGCCGGAATGACCGAAACCAGCCCCGACCGTATTGACCCGAACGGCATCCCGATGATCTATACATTCACCACCTATGGCGGTTCGTCCGGCCCCACCATCTCCAATGACGCCGGCACCTCGACCCGTTGGCTGACCTCCGGCAACTATCTTGTCGTGAAGAACATCGCCCTCAGCTACGAGCTTCCCAAGCGCTGGCTCACCCCGCTCGAGATCCAGGGTCTTTCCCTTACCGCCGCCTGCGAGAACCTCTTTACCAAGGCTGCCCGCAAAGGTCTCAACCCTCAGTACAGCTTCGGCGGCGTGACGAGCACCAACACCTTCGTCACCGCACGCGTCTTCACCGCAGGTATCAATGTCAGATTCTAATTTAAAGAGATGAAAGCCATGAAACATATCATCAGAATCTCCCTTATCGCCGCAGTCCTTTCACTCGCCATCGCTTGTGAAAAGGACTATATGGAGACCGCTCCGGAGAGTTCCACCTCACCGGCCACCATCTTCTCCTCGACCACTAACGTCCCTCTCGCCATCAACGGCCTCTGCAAGATGATGACGAGCCAGTACCTGAGCACCCAGGGTCTGAACGGTGAAGGTTCCATCAAGACCTGGTACGGCAACTTCGGAAACGACCTCCAGCGTTGCAACCAGACCGGCTGGGCCGCACTCTGGAATCACACTTACAACGAGAATGTCAACTCAACATACCTGATCTATCCTTGGTATTACTACTACAAACTCATAGGCAATGCCAACCAGGTCATCGAGAACGTCGACAACGCGGAAGGCTCCGAGGCCGAGCGCAATTTCTACAAGGCCCAGGCCCTGACTTTCCGCGCCCACGCCTTTACGATGCTCATGCAGCTCTATGCTTACCGCTGGCAGGACAGCAACAACGGTGCTGCCAAGGGTATAGCCCTCCGTCTCAGTTCCGAGACCACTGACGAAGGTACCTATGACCTCCCGCTTTCCACCCAGTCCGAGTGCTACGCCCAGATCTATGCCGACTGCGACGAGGCCATCAGCCTCTTCCAGGCCAGCGGCCTTGATCGCGGATCAGACGAGTTCTACAAGCCGAACATCAATGTGGCGTATGCCGTCAAGGCCCGCGCCGCCCTTGTCCGCGAGGACTGGGCTACCGTCGCTGCCTGCGCCCCCAATGCTTACAAGGGACACGCGCTGATGGGCAAGGATGAGTATATGAACAGCGGTTTCAACAATCCCAACAGCGAATGGATCTGGGGAGTTTACGAGGCTGAGGACCAGACTCTCTACTATTATTCCTTCTTCGCCTATCAGGGCAGCAACGCTTCTTCTTCGATGCAGCGCAACTACCCGCTGGCTATCAGCAAGGAGCTCTACGACCAGATCCCTGCTACCGACGTGCGCCGCGCCCTGTGGCTGGAGCCGACCGCAGAGGAGGCCGCCGAACTCAACGCTGCCGGCCGCAGCACCAAGAAGCTCTACAACCGTGCGTTTGCTGAATATGGTGACAAGCTCTATTCGACCAGCCTGGTCTATCAGTATATGCAGTTCAAGTTCCAGTGTACCTTCTATCCCGGAGGCGGCAGTTTCAACATCTACCGCAGCGCCGAGATGATGCTTGCCGAGGCTGAGGCACAGTGCCATCTGGGCAACGATTCCGCAGCCCAGAACCTGCTGAAGCAGCTCAACAAGGCCTTCGATAATGAATATGACTGCACCAAGACCGGCGCCGACCTTCTGACCGAGGTCAAGCTGTACCGCCGCATCGACCTCTGGGGCGAAGGCTTCGACTGGTATGACTACAAGCGCTGGAACGAGCCCATCGTACGTAAGTCCATCGCCGATGGAGGAAGTTTCGCAGCCGCATTCGCCGTTACCATCAACGTCGGTGACGGCAACAAGTGGACGTGGAAGATCCCGAAGAGGGAGACCGACTACAACAAGCTGATCTCACTTGACTAACATTCAGCTTGGCACGAAAATCGCATATGGTATTTATGATTTGATTAAACATAAATATTGATGCTATATTCCGGAGGAAGTCGTGAGATTTTCTCCGGATTTTTGTTTTGTATGCTATAATTCATTACCTTTATCCGACCATTTGGATAACATTTAAAACTTTTTTTAACCATGTCTGAAAAGAATTACAGGATCGAGAGCGACCTGCTCGGAGAGTTGAAAGTCCCCGTGGACGCCTACTACGGAGTACAGACCCAGAGAGCGCTTAACAACTATAAGATTTCCAACACCCGGATGTGCGACTATCCGGAGTACGTGATCTCCATCGCCTATGTCAAGATGGCTGCGGCGGCAGCAAACGCCGAGCTCGGCGTGCTGGACAAGACCATCGCCAACGCCATCATCGCAGCCTGCTGCGAGATCGTCGACGGCAAGTTCCACGACCAGTTCCCCATCGACATGATGCAGGGCGGCGCCGGCACCTCGGTGAACATGAACGCCAACGAGGTCATCGCCAACCGCGCCCTGGAGCTCATGGGCCACAAGAAGGGAGAATACCAGTACTGCTCCCCCAATGACCATGTGAACTGCGCCCAGTCCACCAATGACGCATATCCGACAGCTTTCCGCTATACTTTCGTGAGGATGAACAAGCACCTCGTCGCAAGCCTCCAGGCCTTGATCGCTGCATTCCGTGCCAAGGGCGTGGAGTTCAAGGACTTCATCAAGATGGGCCGCACCCAGTTGCAGGACGCCGTCCCCATGACCGCCGGACAGGAGTTCAACGCTTTCGCCAACAACCTGGAGGAGGAAATCGCGAACCTCGAGCGCAACGCTGTGCTTCTCCGCGAGATCAACATGGGCGGCACGGCCATCGGCACCGGCCTGAATGCCGTGCCGGGTTTCGCCGACCTCTGCACCCG
>JAFYZE010000145.1 GCA_017548805.1 Bacteroidales bacterium | reverse complement strand
TGGGTGCCGTTGTAGATGATGTTGCCCTGGGGGATGCCGAACTCCTTCTCGATGCGCTCGTTGACGGCGTCGACACAACGCTGGTTGGCATTGCCGTCAACATTGGCCAGACCGGCAATGTTGGTGCCGTTGGAGAAGAGGATCACACGGAAATGTGTATGGTCAAGGACGCCGTAGGAATTTCTTCCAAGCTGGTCCGGACCCGGGGTGACGTCTACCTTGGCCGCGCCGACCTTAAGTTGGCCGCGCACGTGGTCGCTGGCGAAGGCGCTGCACGTAACGAGCAGGGCGAGACAAATCGCGATCAATGATTTTGCTTTCATGATATCAATAGGTTTCAATGTTGTTGCTATTCAGGCATGGCTCCCTTGCGGGAGCAGACATATGAAGCAGTAGCGGATGCGAGCCGCTGGGCTTCCGCGAGCGTATCGCCGCGCAGATAGGCCACCACGAAGGCAGCGGTGAACGAGTCGCCGGCACCGACGGTGTCGACGATCTCCACGTCATCCACACCCTGAGGGATGACATCATCGGCGGTGATGATCTCGCTGCCCTCCGGCCCCTTGGTCAGGATGACCAGCTTCAGGCCGAAAGCCCCGATCAGCTCACGGCAGGCGGTGACGGCATCGTCGCTGAGCCCGAACAGTCCGGCCACGATGCGTATCTCCTCGTCGTTGATCTTCAGGATGTCCGCCAGTCTGAGCGACTCCTCGAGGACCTCACGCGAATAATAATGCTGGCGGAGGTTGATGTCGAAGACCTTGAGGGCGTCCGGGCGCATGGCTCTGACGAAGCGCAGGACCGAGTCGCGGGAGGCCATGCGCTGGACGAGCGAGCCGAAGCAGACGGCGTCCGCCCGCGCGGCGAGCTCCTCCATCTCCGGGGTGAACGGGATGTTGTCCCAGGCGACATCCTCCATGATGTTGTAGGTCGGGACGCCGCGGGCGTCCAGCGTCACCTGGACAGTGCCCGTGGGCTTGTCCGTGACGGCTATAAGGTTGCGGAGGCCTTTCGAAGCCACCAGGTCGAGGATTTCGCGCCCGAGCGCGTCGTCCCCGACTGCGCTGACGGCCCAGCCTTCCGCCCCGAGGCGACCGGCATGGTATGCGAAGTTGGCCGGGGCGCCGCCGAGGGCCTTCCCCGAAGGGAGCATGTCCCAGAGGATCTCACCGATCCCTACGATCACTTTCTTCATGCCTTCGCCTTTTTAAGCATGTATGCAAGATAAATGAGATAGATCACGCCGACGTTGATGACGATGACCGAGCCTATCTGCGATCCCAGCGCATCAGAGAGGACACCCATCAGAAGCGGGAAGATGGTACCTCCGATCAGTCCCATGATCAGCAGGCCGGACAGCTCGTTATTCTTCTCCGGCATGTACAGGAGAGCGCGGGAGAAGATCATAGAGAAGATATTGGAATTGCCGAATCCCACGAGCGCGATGGCGACATAGAGCCCCGCCAGCGAATGGCAGACAAACAGTCCTATCATGGATAACACCATGCAGAACACACTTACCGCGAAGAACTTCGGCAAGGGGAACCTCGCCAGGATGAAAGATCCGGAGAAACATCCGAGCGTCCTGAAAAGGAAATAGATACTCGTCGCGATGCCGGCCTTCTCCAGCGGGAGACCGAGGCGCTCCATAATGATCTTGGGAGCGCAGGTGTTCACGCCGACGTCGATGCCCACATGGGCGATGATGCCCAGGAAGAACAGCAGCACCGTCGTATCCCCGAGGAGCTTGAGGCAGTCGATGAAACTCGACGACCTGTCTTTCGGGATCTGCTCCTCGATCTTCGTCATGCCGAGATAGATCGCGGCGATGATGGCGAACACGAGGAAGATGGGATAGAGCAGCAGCCAGTTGCCGAACTTGACGGAAGCCCAGCTGGCTATGATGGGCGCGATGAAGGAAGCGATGGCCTTGATGAACTGGCCGAAAGTCAGCGTACTGGCCAGCTTCTCCCCGCTTACGACACAGGTGATCAGGGGATTGAGCGACACCTGCATAAGCGTGTTTCCGATGCCCAGCAGGCAGAATGACACCAGCAGGACGGGATAGGTGTAGGAGAAAAGCGGAAGGACAAGGGCCAGGGCCGTGACCACAAGGCTGAGAAGGACAGTCTTGCGCTTTCCTATCCTGTTCATCATCAGTCCGATGGGAACGGACAGGAAGAAGAACCACAGGAACACCATCGACGGCAGGAAGTTGGCCATCGTGTCGGACAAGGCGAAATCCGCCTTGACATAGTTGGTCGCAGTGCCCACCATGTCCACGAATCCCATCGTGAAGAACGCCAGCATCACAGGCGCAAGGCGGGAAAGGTTGGATTGTTTATCTCCCATATATCAGTTTTGTTTTTACAGTCCCAAACGGGTTATGGTCAGTTTCTCAATAATAAAGCCCTCCTTGTCGGAATATGCCTCCAGGCGGTCATAGGGCTCGTTTGGAAACACAAGGTCGGTCATCACTGCCCTGCCGCCGTCAATGAAGACTTCAAGCGAAGTAATGTCATACAGTATCTTCATCCTGTGCGCACCCTTAACGGCCATGGGCGCCCAGGTAGCAAGCGCGAAATCGTTGACATAATCCATCGAATTCGTCTTTCTCCTGTCGTGGTTCTCTATCTCGTGCGTAGTGCTTCTTTCGCCGAAATCTACAATGCCGCTCTTCGTGCGGTCCAGGACGAAACGCTGCAGGTGGGAATCGAAATAAAGGTCCACGACATCCCCGGCTGCATTCGTCAGGCGGAATCCTGACCGGCCGGCAGCCGGGACCGTGAGCTCCAGATCCAGCTCAAAGGCACCGTCGGTAGTATCAAAGAGCCTCGCGGCGGTAACGCCGCTGAGGGTACGGGACTCTTTCTCAAGGCTCGAGAGCTCCGCGACGGGATAAGCGCTCACATAGTATTCTCCTCCATCCTTGAACAACCCGAGCTGACGGGGGATGGCGTTTGCGCTCCTGAAATACTTGGTCGGAACGATGGTCCCGTACTGCCAGTTGCTCATCCAAGGAACAGCTATCACCCTGTCGCCCGTATTGGAGAAACATACGGTCGCATAGTGATCCTTGCCCCAGTCGAGCCATTTGACTGTTTCCTTAGGAGAATCGCAGGTGAATTCCCTGCCGTCAAACTCCCCGACGAAATATTGCGTGGCACTACCTCCGAAGAAGCAACCGGGATTGACGTTGACGATCATCACCCACTTGGTCTCCCCTTCCGCCGTCGTCAGATGGAAGAAGTCCGGACACTCGAACTGGCGCGGCTGCACACCGTATCCCTCGCCCCAGGCACTCATGTATTCCCATTCCTTCAGGTTCTTCGAGGAATAGAAACGCATCTCCCTGTCTGCCGATACGATCATGATCCATTTGCCCTCAGGCCCGTACCAGAAGACCTTGGGATCCCGGAAATCCTTGATGCCGTCGAAAGGCACGAGGACGGGATTGCCCTCATACTTGGTGAAGGTCATGCCGTCGTCCAGGCTGTATGCAAGACACTGCGTCTGGATATACTCCCGCTCGGTATTATAAGAAGTGTAGAAGGCCACTACGGCCCCGGTCCCGAAACCGGCGGTATTGTCGGTATCCACCACCGAACTGCCGGAGAAGATGTGGCCGTAGCCGTCGCGGTAAAGCGCTACCGGCTGATGCTCCCAGTGGACCATGTCCGTGCTGGTAGAATGCCCCCAGTGCATGTTGCCCCAGACGCAGGCGTACGGATTGTACTGATAGTAAAGGTGATACACCCCGTCCTTGTAGAACAGGCCGTTCGCGTCGTTCATCCAGCCGTAAGGCGGCGTGTGATGATAGACGGGGCGGTATTTTTCCTCAGGGATTGCCAGAGGAGTATCGGAGAAGGATATGAGTTTCCATGCCTGCACTGCCTCTATACCCGAGAAATGCACGTCGCGCTTCGACGCGCCGAAATGCTCAAGGTCGAGGGGCACGCAGTAATCTGCTTCCTCCCCCTCCCCGGCAAGGCGGATGTCCGCGACATACAATGTTTCCCCTCCTTTCTCAATGGTCAGGGTCACTTCACCGTTCGTCTCACGGATAGGAATGACCATATACCGGCCATCCGTTCCTCCGTGACAGGCACAAAGCAACAGGAAAAGGGAAAAAGCAAGGATACTGTTCAGCGGTTTTCTCACTTTTTCAGGAAATTGCAGTTGTCAAGGAAATCGTAGAACAACGTAGTCCAGATGTTCACGGACTGACCGTTCTCGCGATACCCGAAACCATGGAAACCCCTTGTGAAAGAGTGTATCTCCAGCGGCTGGCGGGTCTTGTTCCAGGCGTTGTAAAGGGCGGGCGTGTCGCCAAAGCCGTTCGACGAAGAGGCTTCGCCCGTGCTCGCAGCGATGAACAGCGGCATAGGATCCTCGGGCACCTTGTCCTCGAACCATGCCGGATATATCATTCCGAGGAAGTCGGGACGGCTCATCTCGTCGTGGTCGAGGGCCACATGATAGACGATGTTGCCGCCTGCGGAGAAACCGATGATGCCTATCGCCTTGGGATTCACGCCGTATTTCTCCGCATTCTTGCGGATGTAGGTTATGGCAACCCTGGCATCGTCCCACGCCATCTTCCTGTCATAGCCCTGCTCTTCGGCAATCTTCGCGTGTTTCTCGGTGAGTTCCCTCATGCGCGCATCCCTTCCCTGGTTGCCATAGGAATGGTCGGCCACATATTTGGCCTCCTCGTAATCGGCACCGGAATATGCGATGCGGTATTTCAAGACAAAAGCGGTGATACCGTGCGCGGCAAGCCATTTGGCCACGTTGGGGCCTTCCTGATGCCAGGACAGCGCGGTAAAACCGCCGCCGGGGCATACGACAACGGCAGCCCCCGTCTCGGTACCTTTCGCCGGGAGATAGGCCCACAGCTCTGGATCCACCACGTTCAGGATGCACTCCCCGACTTCGCCGGGATTCATGGATGTCGTATACTCGAACAGGAACTCCTGCTGCGTCCAGTTCTCGCTGCCGGGAGCCTTCCCTTCGTAGAGACGTATCTTTTCCGCCTGCGCGAAAACGCTGGCGCTGCACAATGCAAGGGTGAACAGACTGATGATTATCTTTTTCATATTTTTATGCTGATTATTCATATTCAGGGAATACGGTGAGCCTGATGGTCGAAGCGCCGTAAGGGACGAGTTCGATGAAGGCATCACTGCCTTCCTCTGGAACGACAGTCTTCGGAAGAGGAGGGGTGATATACGCATCCTCCATCTCCCAGCTGCAATACCATTTGCCGTCCTTCTCGAACAGTTCGTTGAAAGCATCGCGCACCCTGCCGTAATTGCCGTCGGGATTGACGTAATACTTCATCGCGCCCGCCCTCTGCAACTGGATGAGCTGACCGTCAATATTGACAAATCCGCCGTTTTCCGCCGGTTTACCGTCCTTGTCATACAACGGCTCGTCGGTCCATTGGGTGAAACGCTGGCCATCATAAGGCCTGCTCGGAACCACATCGAGATCCCAGTCCTTGACTCCCGTCACAGGAACCCTGATCTTGAGCGGGACACTGTCCAGGTCGAACGGGAAGCCCCTGGTCTTCTTCCTGATGAGCCTGACCTTGTCGAGGTCGGCGTTTCGGATGGCGTAAT
>JAFYZE010000144.1 GCA_017548805.1 Bacteroidales bacterium | reverse complement strand
GAGGGCCTTTCCGAGGAAAGCCTGGGCTGCGCCCTTGGTGACCTTGACGGCTCCGTCCTTGTCGGTCTTGCCGGCACGGGCGGGCAGTTCGTTGGCGGCCTCCTTAAACTCGTTGATGATCCACTGCCAGAGCTCTTCCTTGTCGGAATTGGTGGGCTTGGCGTCACCGGGGAGCACGTGGTCCACGAGCGGCGGGGTGCCGAACATGGTGGCGAGCCACATGTGGCACCACGCGCGGATCACGCGGGCTTCCGCTACGCAGCGCTTCTTGACCGGCGAGTCGGCAAGCTCCCCGCCGAAGTTGTCGATGACGAGGTTGGCCTTGTAGATGACGGAATAAGCTTTCTTGTAGAATGCGGTGATGTGTCCGTTGGTGCTTGTGAAAGTACCACGGAAATCATTGATCTCCTGAGCAGCGGTGTGGTCGTCCTTGTTGCTGCCTCCCCAGTAGAGCTCGTCTCCGGGAGCGTTGAAGACAATGTTGTATGAGGGAGTATTGCTGGTGAGCTTGGCAAACAGGCCGACATACTCGTGATAAACGGTAACCAGGGCCGATTCGGCATCCTCATCAGTCTGGTAGAAATCCTCATAGGCGATGACGCCCTTCTGAGGGATATTCAGCAGGTCCTCGTTGCAGGAAGTGACGGTGAATGCCGCCAGGGCAAGGGACAGACTTAAGAGTATACTTTTTTTCATGATGCTGTCAGATTAGAAGGAAAGATTGACACCGAACATAAGCTTCTTGGAGTTGGGGTAGTTACCCTTGTCAAGACCGCGGCCGGTAGAACTTCCGGTGGTGGCAGCCTCGGGGTCGAATCCGGGATACTGGGTGAAGATGAACCAGTCATCCATGGAGACGAAGGCGCGGACGGCGCTCATGCCGACCTTGGTGAGCAACTTCTTGGGCAGGGTGTAACCGAGCTGGATCTGCTTGATCTTGAAGTAGTCGCCCTTGAAGATGGTGGCGGAGGAGCTCCAGAAGTTGATCTTGTCGTAGATCTTGTCAATGGCCGGGATGGTCTTTCCGGCATTCTCGTAGTAGTAACGGAGAGTGTTGATCTTAGTGTGCTCCGTACGGTAGATGCAAGGCACGAGGTAATTGCCGCCCGATCCGTTGCCGAAGACAGTGAGGTCGATGCCCTTCCAGTCGAGCCTTACGGTGACACCGTACTGGAATGTCGGGAGGGTGTTGCCGATGAACTTGAGGTCGTCGTCGGTAGGGTTGGAAGTGATCTCTCCGTTGGCGTCATAGAACTCCGCGTATCCGTCGGCGCCGATGCCGGCATAGTCGAATCCACGCAGGAACCACACCGGATAGCCCTCCTGGAAGTAGGTGTAGAGCTTGTAGTTGGCGAAGTGCGAACCGCTCTGGTGACCGACAGTGGGCTCGAGGTATGTGACCATGTTGTTGAGGGTGGAGAAGTTGGCGTTGATGCTGTAGCCAAAGTCCCCGATGTCGTCCTGCCATCCGAGTTCGAACTCGAGACCGTTGTTGTTGACTGAACCTGCATTGACGGTGGTGGAGGAGATACCTACCTCAGCCACGGGCGAGATCCTCACGAGCAGTCCCTCGGTGTTCTTGTTGAACCAGTCGAAACCGAAGGTGAGACGGTTGTTGAACATGCGGAGGTCCATACCAAGGTCGGTCTGGACGGAGGTCTCCCAGGTCAGGTCAGGATTGGCGAGGCCGTCGGGCTGTGAGCCGTAGTCCATCACATCGCTGTTGACATGGTACTGATAAGTCCTGCTGTTGTATGAGATGGAGGTGGAATACGGATATCCGGAAAGCACGGAGATATTACCGTTGACACCCCATGATCCGCGGAACTTGAGGAAGCTGATGGCGTTGCGGCTGACGTTGTCCTTGAACCAAGGCTCGTTGGAAACGGTCCAACCTGCGGAGACTGACGGGAAGTAGCCCCAGCGGTTCTTCTTGGAGAGCTTCGAGGAGTCGAATGCGTCAGCGCGGAAGTTGGTCTGGAGGCTGTAGCGGTTGTCGTAGCTGTAGGTCAGACGTCCGAAGTAGGAGATCTGGGCGGAATTGCTAGGGGTACCGCCGCCGATGCCCTTGGTACCGGAACCGTTGTCATAGGACAGGTAGCGGAAGTTGGGCTCATAGCTCTTGAGCGGATCGGGGCCGGAGAGGCTGGCGTTGACGCCGCGGCTGTCGTTGAAGGTGTAAGACATACCGGCCATGGCTCCGATATCGTGTTTGCCGAACGTCCTGTTGTAGTTGGCGAAGTTCTCCCACTGGTAGTAGTAGCTCTGGGACGAGCTGGCCGAGATGCTGTAGCTCTGGGAGTAGTGCTTTGCATTGACATAGTACGGCTCGGAGAAATCGTCGGAGTAGCTCTGGGCGATGCGGTAACCGAGACGTGAGGTATAGACAAGGCCCTTGAACGGGGTGATGTTGGCGAATATGGTACCGCGGATGTTCCATCCCTGGCTGGTTCCATAGGAACGCGCGACATTGAGCATGGGGTTCACGCCGTCACCTTCTACAATCTTGGAAGTAGAATAGTACTTGCCTTCAGGATTAGTGTAGAAATTGTAGTTGTAGTGGGTGCCGTCAACGGTGTAACCGTTCTCATAAGCGTTCCTCATACTGCTCGGCATCTCGTCAATGCTGTTGAAATAGACGGGGGTGAGCGGGTCGATGATGAGGGCTCCGAGTAGGGTGCCGCCGTACTCGTCAGGGCTTCCGATATCGGACTTGGTGTAGTGCTCGACGGAGGTGTTGGTACCTACTTGGAACCAGGACTTGACCTTGTAGTCGGCGTTGACCTGTGCGGTGAGGCGCTTGTAGATATCCTTGTCGCCCCTTGCCATACCGTTCTCATCAACATAGTTGAGGGACATGTAGTATGAGCCGCGGTCGTTACCGCCCTGGGCGCCGATGGTGTGGCTGCGGGTGATACCCTTGCCGTAGAGGACGTCGGCCCAGTTGGTGTCGGTCACGCCGTCCCAGAGGCCGCTGCCGATGATCTCTTCGCGGGTACCGAGCTGCGAGGCCTGGTGCTGCCAGTCGATGAACTCCTCGGCATTCAGCACCTCGGCATAGTGTCCGAGCGAGGTGATAGTGTGCTTGTAGTTGTAGAAGATGTTGCCGTCCTTGCTCTTCGAGCCGCTCTTGGTGGTGATGAGCACGACGCCGTTACCTGCCTGCGCACCGTAGATTGCAGCGGATGCGGCGTCCTTGAGGACCTCCATGGACTCGATCATTTCAGGATCGAGGTACTGGATGTTGTCAACTTTCAGACCGTCGACGATGAGGAGGGGTCCGAGGCCGGAGCCGCTGTTGGAGGAGATACCGCGGACGCGGATGTGCGCTCCTTCACCGGGCGCACCGGAGTTGGTGTAGACCTGGACACCGGCGGCCTTGCCCTGGAGGGCTGCGCCAGCATTGGAGACAGAACGGTCGGTAAGGTCCTGCGATCGGACCGACGCTACCGAACCCGTGAGGTCGCTCTTGCGCTGTACGCCGTAACCGATCACGACGGTCTCTTCGATGAATTCGTTGTCCTCCTGCAGGATGAAGTTGAACACGCTCTGCTGCCCTACGGGGACAGTCTGCGTAGCATATCCGATGCAGGATACCGTGATGTTGGATCCGGCGGGCACGTTGAGGGAGAAAGCTCCGTTAACGTCAGTGACAGCTCCGATGGAGCTGTTGCCCACGACCATGACCGTGGCACCGATGACCGGAAGTCCCGCTCCATCAACGACCGTTCCGCTGATGGGACGGTTCTGGGCGGATGCCAGGGTCCCGGCCAAGCACATGACGGTCGTCAAGACGATAGCCGCCAGTTTCTGGAATAGTTTGCTTGTCATAAATCAGTGATTAATAATATTGGTTATGGAATGTGCAATATCACGCGGAGCCGTTTCCAACTCCGTGAACACTGATTTAAGAGATGTGGTTATATCTGCAAATATAGTAAAAGATATGGTAAAAAAAGAGGTGCCGCGCAGGGCACCTCGTATAAAGAGTTTGTTATCAGGGTGGGATATTAGTCCCAGCCAGGGTTCTGTTTCAGGCCTTCGCCCTTCTCCTCGTTCCAGGGGTTGAGCTCGATGACGTCGAACGGGAAAGGATAGAGCTCGTGCTTGCCCTTCACGAATCCGCCGCCCTTTGCGCCGTAACCGTCGTCAGCCCACATGACGATAGCCTTGTGGGGACGTCCGGTAGCTTCATTGTAGCTGCCGGCGATGTTGTCTCGGGTGATGCCCTGGAATGTGTAGTAGGTATAAGGACCATCGGAAACTGCAACGGGGGTGAGAGGTTTGCTCTTGTCGGCGGAGCCGTCGGCCTTCTTCTCCCAGTTGCCGAAGAAGTCGTCACGCAGGTACGGGGTAAGGCTGTGGCTCCTGAAGGCAAGTTCCTTCTCGACATCGCCCCAGCGGACGAGGTCGACGAAACGGGTGCCTTCCCATGCCATCTCGAACCATTTCTCTTTCTTGACGTTTTCCATCGTGAGGGAGGAGTAGGTGGGAGCGTCGGCGCGCTCGGCTACCATGTTGAGGTATTTCAGACCGTCATTGTCTCCGGTCTGCGCGCAGGCCTCGGCATAGAGAAGCAGGACCTCGGCGTAGCGCATGACAATTTTGTTCTCCTGCGTGCGGGCCGTACTGTTGTTGTTGAGGTCAGCGGCGCGCGGGACGAACTTGAGGAAGAACCATCCGCAGTTGGCGTAGAGGTCGGGACGCTTCTTGAGGTCGAGACCGCGTTTCTTGTCCATGAGTTTCTCCTCTTTCGTCATCGTGGAGCCGTCCGACTTGGTATCGAGCTTGGAATAAGGGAACTCCGTAAGGAAGTCTTCATAGGAGACGATCCATGCTTTCTGGCGGTATGATCCGGCCTCGTTGGCAAGGAGGGCGTCGACGAATTTCTTGGTCGGAGCCATGTTGTTGCCCCAGCCGACGGACTGCAGGGTGAAGTCCGGGAAGTAGGACAGCTGACGGAAGAACAGCGACTGATTGGCCTGATAGTCCCAGCGGCCGTTCGATCCGTAGGTGTCGTTGTCCACTACGTTGAGCTCGAACACTTTCTCTTCGTTGGCATCGCCTGCCATATGGAAGAGGTCAGCCATCTTGCTGCCGGGAACGAGGGCGTAGTTGCCGGAGCTGATGACAGCCTTGAGGGGCTCCTTCGCGGCGGCATAGTCGCCGTGCAGGACCAGGGCTTTTCCGAGGAAAGCCTGTGCTGCACCCTTGGTAATCTTGACTGCTCCCTTCTTGTCGGTCTTGCCGCTGCGGGCGGGCAGGTCGTCGACGGAAGCCTTGAACTCGTCGATGATCCATTTCCAGAGTTCCTCCTTGTCGGAGTTGGTCGGACGTGCATCACCGGGGAGCACGTGGTCCACGAGCGGCGGGGTGCCGAAGTAGCAGGCGAGCTGCATGTGGCACCATGCGCGGATCACGCGGGCTTCGGCCACGCAGCGCTTCTTGACCTGCGAGTCGGCGAATTCTCCGCCGAAATTGTCGATGACGAGGTTCGCCTTGTAGATGATGGCGTAGAACTTCTTGTACATCGAAGTGATATGGCCGTTGGTGCTGGTGTAGGTGGCGCGGAACTCGTTGATCTCCTGTGCCGCGGTATGGTCGTCCTTGTTGCTGCCGCCCCAGTAGAGCTCGTCTCCGGGGGCGTTGAAGAAGACGTTGTAGGACGGGGTGTTTCCGTTGAGCTTGCCGTAGAGGCCTACGAGCTCGTGATAGACGGATACGATGGCCGATTCGGCGTCCTCATCCGTCTGGTAGAAGTTCTCATACGCGATGACGCCCTTCTGGGGAATGTTCAGAAGGTCCTCGTTGCACGAGGTTGTGGCAAACAGCGCCAGCGCAAGGCCCAAACCTAAAAGTATATGCTTTTTCATATTGCTGTCGGATTAGAAGGAAAGATTGACGCCGAACATGAGTTTCTTTGCATTAGGGTAGTTACCCTTGTCAAGTCCGCGGCCGGTGGAACCGCCGGTGGTAGCAGCTTCCGGATCGAATCCGGGATACTGGGTGAAGATGAACCAGTCATCCATGGAGACATAGGCGCGGACGGCGTTCATGCCGACCTTGCCGAGCCACTTCTTGGGCAGGGTGTAACCGAGCTGGATCTGCTTGATCTTGAAGTAGTCACCCTTGAAGATGGTGGCTGAGGAGCTCCAGAAGTCGATCTTGTCGTAGAGCTTGTCGATGGTCGGGATGGTCTTGCCCGCCTGCTCGTAGTAGTAGAGGAGGGTGTTGATCTTGGTGTGCTCCGTACGGTAGATGCAAGGCACGAGGCTGTTTCCGCCGGAACCGTTGCCGAACACCGTGAAGTCGAATCCCTTCCAGTCCATCCTGAGGGTGACACCGTAGCTGTATGTAGGCAGGGTGTTACCGACATATTTCAGGTCATCGGAGGTCGGGGTCGAGGTGAGCTCGCCATTGGCATCGTAGAACTGGGCGTATCCGTCAGGGCCGATGCCGGCATACTCGTATCCATGGAGGTACCACACGGGGTATCCTTCCTCGAAGTAAGTGTACATCTTGTAGTTGGCGAAGTGCGAACCGCTCTGGTGTCCCACTGAAGGCTCGAGGTAGGTGACCTTGTTGTTGAGGGTGGAGAAGTTGGCGTTGATGCTGTAGCCGAAGTCTCCGATATTGTCCTGCCATCCGAGTTCGAACTCGAGACCGTTGTTGTTTACGGAACCGGCATTGACGGTGGTGGAGGAGATACCTACCTCAGCCACAGGTGAGATTCTCACGAGAAGGTCACGGGTGTCCTTGTTGAACCAGTCGAATCCGAAGGTGAGACGGTTGTTGAACAGGCGGAGGTCCATACCAAGGTCGGTCTGGACAGAGGTCTCCCAGGTAAGGTTAGGATTGGCAAGACCGTCCGGGACGGAACCGTAGCTCATGATGTCACTGTCGGGATCGTATTGGTAGCTCTTGCTGTTGTATGAGATGGAGGTGGAGTACGGATAACCGGAAAGCACGGAGATGTTACCGTTGACACCCCATGATCCGCGGAACTTGAGGAAGCTGATGAAGTTGCGGCTGACGTTGTTCTTGAACCAAGGCTCGTTGGAAACGGTCCAACCGGCGGAGACTGACGGGAAGTAGCCCCAACGGTTCTTGGCGGAGAGCTTCGAGGAGTCGAATGCATCAGCGCGGAAGTTGGTCTGGATGCTGTAGCGGTTGTCGTAGCTGTAGGTCAGACGTCCGAAGTAGGAAATCTGTGAAGAGTTGCCGGGGGTACCGCCGCCGATACCCTTGGTACCGGAACCGTTGTCATAGGACAGGTAGCGGAAGTTGGGCTCGTAACTCTTGAGAGGATCGGTGCCGGAGAGGCTGGCGTTGACGCCGCGGCTGTCGTTGAAGGTATAGGACATACCGGCCATGGCGCCGAGGGCATGCTTGCCGAAGTTCTTGTTGAAGTTGGCGAAGTTCTCCCACTGGTAGTAATAGCTCTGGGACGAGCTGGCGGAGATGCTGTAGCTCTGCGAATAGTGCTTCGGGTTGACGTAGTAAGGCTCGGAGAAGCTGTCGGAGTAGCTCTGGGCGATGCGGTAGCCGAGACGCGAGGTGAATACCAGGCTCTTGAACGGGGTGATGTTGGCATAAATGGTACCGCGGATATTCCAACCCTGATTGTTGCTGTTCCTGCGGGCGATGTTGATGAGTGGGTTCACGCCGTCACCGTCGAGGAGGCGGGAGGTGGAGTACCACTGTCCTTTATCGTTCTGGTATATCTGGTAGTTGTAGTGGACGCCGTCCACGTCATAGCCGTTGTCGTATGCGTTGCGCATGTTGGTCGGCATCTCATCGGGGCTGTTGAAGTAGACCGGGGTGAGCGGGTCGATGATGAGGGCTCCGAGGAGGGTTCCGCCGTACTCGTCAGGGCTTCCCACGTCAGCCTTCTGGTATTTCTCGATGGAGGTGTTGGTACCTACCTGGAACCAGGATTTGACCTTGTAGTCGGCGTTGATCTGTGCCGAGAGGCGCTTGTAGTAGTCCTTGTCGCCCTTGGCCATACCGTTCTCATCCACATAGTTGAGGGACATGTAGTATGAGCCGCGGTCGTTACCGCCCTGGGCGCCGATGGTGTGGTTGCGGGTGATGCCCTTTCCGTAGAGGACGTCGGCCCAGTTGGTGTCGGTCACGCCGTCCCAGGTGCCGTTGGCGATGAGTTCCTCGCGGGTGCCGAGCTGGCCGGCCTGGTGCTGCCAGTCGATGAACTGCTCGGCATTCAGGACCTGTGCGTAGTTGGCCAGGGAGGTGACGGTCTGCTTGTAGTTGTAGAATATGTTGCCGTCCTTGGACTTGGAACCGTTCTTGGTGGTGATGAGCACGACACCGTTACCGGCCTGTGCACCGTAGATAGCTGCAGAGGCAGCGTCCTTGAGGACCTCCATGGACTCTATCATTTCAGGATCGAGGTACTGGATGCTGTCGACCTTGAGGCCGTCGACGATGAGGAGGGGTCCGAGGCCCTGGGAACTGTTGGAGGAGATACCGCGGACGCGGATGTGCGAGGACTCGCCAGGTGCACCGGAGTTGGTGTACACCATGACGCCGGCGGCCTTGCCCTGGAGGGCTGCGCCGGCATTGGAGACCGAGCGGTCGGTGAGGTCCTGCGAGCGCACGGAAGCGACCGAACCCGTGAGGTCGCTCTTCTTCTGGACACCGTAGCCGATGACGACGGTCTCCTCGAGGAACTCGCTGTCCTCTTCAAGTGTGAAATTGATGACTGGTCTTCCTGCCGTGGCCACCGTCTGGGACGTGTATCCGATGCACGAAACGGTGATGCTGGAGTTGGCGGGCACCATGAGCGAATACGCTCCGTCGATGTTTGTCACTGCTCCAAGCGTGGCATTGCCCACGACAACGACGGATGCGCCGATGATCGGTTCTCCGTTCTGGTCGACGACCTTACCTGACAGAGGCCTGTTCTGGGCGAGCGATGTGACGCTCAGCAACAGGATGGACAGGATAAAAGCCGCCCTGGTTAGGATCGTTTTTTTCATTTGGTTAATAGAATTAAAAGAGTGTTAGTTTTCCAAAATCAAATATAGTGTTTTTTCCCTTCTTCACAAAAAAGGGAGGGCGCAACCTGCGCCCTCCCTTGAAGCAAGTTCATCAGTTCTATGAACTCATATCGGAATTATTCTTCTCCTTCCTCAGCAACATTGAGATACTCCCATCCAAGGACATCCTTGAACTTGTTGACAGCCTTCCTGTCACGAGGGAACGGGAAGTATTTGTACTTGTCGGAGAAGTCGTTGTACTTCACCGAAGAGTAAGTCTCGTAAAGTTTGTGATACTTCTTGTATCCGGGCTTGCCTTCCACGAAGTACTCGTCGAATACGGTAGGAACCTCCTTGTGGATGCCCTTGCCGCCCCAGCTGGTGTTGAAGATGGCCTTCATGTCGACCTTACCGAGGTTGTCCCAACGGACAAGGTCAGGGAAGCGGCAGCCTTCCCACCACATCTCATACTGCTTCTCATCCATGACATCCTGGAAGGTGAGCTTGCTGCTGATCTTGCCGGATCCGGAACGCTCCTGGACCTGGTTGAGGGCTGCAAGGCCCTTTGCCTCGTCGGAAGAACCGATGCAGGCCTCGGCATAGAGGAGGAGAGCCTCGGCGTAGCGGGCCACAGGGAAGTTGGACTGGTTGGAGGCACCGCCGCTGACGGCCTGGACGTTGTCACCACGGTATTTGTCGCTGCCGCCGGTAAGGATCCTGGAGGGCTTTGCGTAGGACATGCGTTTCCACTCGAAGTAAGGGCCGTGGCTGTAGATACCGGTCACGTCGGAGATACCGCGGTTGGGATCGGCCATCCTCTCCTCGAGGGAAGCGTCGTTCTTGTCGGAGTTCCACTCCATCTCATAGAGCCACTCATCCTCGGTGATGAAGCAGGCCTTGCGGCGAGGAGAGTCACCGTCGTGCTCCAGGAACTTCTTGGCGAAGTCTTCCTGGATGGCACCGCCGTTCCAACCTGCGCAAGGGGTGCAAGGAGGAATGGAAGCGAGGTGGTCGGTACGCCAGCAGAGGACGTCGGCGACCATCCAGCGGCCGCGCATGGTGTTGGTCCATCCGAGATTGGGGTCATAGATGTAGTTGGGAGCGAAGATCTTCTCGCTGTTGCCGTCACCATCGATGTGGAAGTTGGTCCAGTACTCCTCGGTAGGGATAAGTGCATAGTTCCCGGAAGCGATGAGGTCGCCGAGGTACTTGCGGGCGGTGGCCATGTCATTGTCGAACACGGCGGCTTTGCCGGCGGTGAACTGGGCGAATCCTACAGTCATGATAGCGGTGCTGTTCTTGTCGCTGGGACCGTTACGCTTGGGAAGGAGACCGGAGGAAATGGCCTTGTCGCACTCGGAGACGACCCACTTGAAGATCTGGGACTGGCTTTCGGCCTGGATTGGGAGCTCATCGGGCTCGAGGAGACGGTCGATGATGGCCGGACGGTTCCACATGATGGCCATCATCATATGGACATAGGCACGCATCACGCGGGCCTGCTCCACGCACTGCTTGGTGTAGGTGCTCTCCCACTTGGGGGCATCACCGTTGCGGTTCTCCGTGGAGAAGTTGGAGATCACGAGGTTGCAGGCATAGATACAGGAGACATAACGGTCGTAGCAAGTCTTAAGGAGTCCGTTCGTTTCAGGATAGCGGAATTCGCAGAAGATACGGAAATCGTCATGGTCGTCGATGTTTCCGCCGGCCGCGAGGATATCATCGGAGGAATAGTTGAGGATCATCAGCTCGGGGTTGTTGATACCGTTGGCAGAAGCAATGCTGATGAAACTCGCATAGATGTTGTTGAGAGCGGCCTCGGCGTCTGCATCGGAGGCATAGAACTCCAGGGTGCTGACGGTACCCTTCTGGGGGATCTCAAGCTTGGACTCGCAGGATACTGCGATAAGCGAGAACACTAAAAGTATAGGGAGAATGATCTTTTTCATTGCGTAAATCATGATTTAGAACGTGATATTGACACCGAGGAGGACCTTCTGCATGGTAGGATAGGAACCGAAGTCGAGGCCTGCACCGGTGGAGTTGTTCATGGAAGCGGTCTCAGGATCGAGTCCAGGATACTTGGAGAAGGTGAAGTAGTCGTCAAGCGACACGTAGAAGCGGAGATTGCTGATGGCAGCCTTTTTCGTGATCCTGGCAGGGAGGGTGTAGCCGAACTGCATCTGCTTGATGCGGAAGTAGTCGCCCTTGAACACGTTGGCGGTCGAAGACCAGAACTGGTAGTTTCCTGAGACCTCGGAAAGGTTCGGATACTTGCCGCTCTCATAGGCCTCGAGGTAGTACTTGAGGTCGTTCTTGAAACCGGTACGGTGCAGGACAGGCATGATGACGTTTCCTGCGACACCGGAACCGTAGAGGGCGAAGTCAAAGCCCTTGTAATCGAGGCTGAGGTTCAGGCCGAAGGTATATTTAGGAGTGGTCTGGCCGATGAACTTCAGGTCACCGGAGCTGACGACATCGGTGCGCTCGCCGTTGGCGTTGATGAACTCGGGCTTGCCGTCGCTAGAGACACCGGCATACTCGTAACCGTTCATGTACCAGATCGGGTAACCTACGTCGAAGACTGTCTCAACCTGGTAGTTGGAGGAGCTGGCGTCGGTCCTGCGGGAAGGAGTGGAACCCTCGGCGAGGGAGAGGACTTCGTTGTGCAGTGTCGAGAAGTTGCCGCTGATGCTGTAGTTGAGGTCGCCGATGTGGTCCCTCCAGCCAAGCTCGAACTCCCAACCGGTGTTGAGGACATTACCGCCGTTGGTGGTCACGGACGAGAAACCGAGCTCGGACGGGATGGTAACACTGAAGAGGAGGTCCTTGGTCTGCTTGTTGAAGTAGTCGGCGGTGAAGGTCAAGCGGTTGTTGAACATACGGGCGTCGATACCGAAGTCGATCTGCTCGGAGGTCTCCCACTTAAGGTTCGGGTTAGGGAGTTTGCTCGGGGCGGAACCGTAGGAGTTGCCGATATTGTCGATATCGTACTGATACGAGCTGGAGCCGATGGAGATGGTAGCGGTGTAAGGATAGCCGCTCAACACGCTGATGTTACCGTTGCGGCCCCACGAAGCGCGGAACTTGAGGAAGTTGAACACCTTGGTGTTGACGTTGTCCTTGAAGAACTGCTCGTTGCTGATGGTCCAGTAAGCGGAGACTGACGGGAAGTATCCCCAGCGGTTGCTGGCGGGAAGCTTGGAAGAGTCGAATGCATCAGCACGGAAGTTGGCCTGGATCTGGTAACGGTTGTCGTAGTTCCAGATGAAACGTCCGAAGTATGCGAGGGAAGCGCTCTTTCCGGGGGAGTTGCTGATGCTCTTCGGGGCGCCGGAAAGCACATAGGAAAGATAGCGGAAGTTGGGCTCATAGCTGGAGAGGATGTCCTCGCCACTGGAGCTTGCGTTCACGCTGTCACTGTTGGTCTCGCGGTAGGACATACCGGCCATGACCGTGAAGTTGTTCTTGCCGATGTTGAAGAGGTAGTTGGCGAAGTTCTCCCACTGATAGTACCAGCCGGTGGAGGCGTTGGCGGAGATGCTGTAGGTCTTCTGCGAACCGCGGTCGCCGATCCAATAAGGAGCGCTGTAGCTGTGGCTGACGCCGAAGTTGAGGCGGTAGCCGAGACGGGAAGTGATGGTCAGGCCCTTGATGGGCTTGAGGTTGGCGAAGAAGGTTCCGTTGATGTTGAAACCGCCGTTTTCACTGTCGGTGGCGTCACGCTTTGCGAAGGCGCTACCTTCCATGTCGGAGTACTTGGTGTTGGCATACCAGCCCTTCTCGTCACGGAACAGGCGGTAGTTGATGTCGGAGGTGCCGGCCTGGAGAGCGTCATAGACGGTCTTGAAAGACAGGGACATCTCGTCGGGGGTGACCCAATAGACAGGGGTCATAGGGTCCATGGAAAGGACGGATTCGAATGAAGAACCGTAACCACGCTGGGAAACGCTCTGGGTGGCCCATTTCTCAATGGAGTTGTTGACTCCGACCTGCAGCCATTTGAAAAGGTTGTAGTCGGCGTTGACCTGGGCGGTGAGACGCTTGTACACATCCTTCTTTCCCTTGACGACACCGTCGTCGTACACATAGTTGAGGGAGGTGAAGAAGTGTCCGTTCCTATTACCGCCGGAGAAGCTGATGCCGTGCTGCTGGCTCCAGGTGGGCTCGAAGTACTCGGAGAGCCAGTCGGTATCGATGACGCCGTTCTCGTAGTAAGGGTGCTTGTAGTCGTACATGCCGATACGGGAGTCAACCCAATCGTCACCATACTCATATTTGAGATACTGGGTGAGTTCCTCGCGGTTCATCATGGGACGCTTGTGGAAGTCCTGGAGGGTGGCCTTGCCGTTGTAGGTCACGGTGGCGGTGCCTTCGCTACCGGTCTTGGTGGTCACGAGGACGACACCGTTACCGGCCTGGGCGCCGTAGATAGCTGCCGAAGCCGCATCCTTGAGGACCTCGATGGACTCAATCATCGAAGGGTCGATGTACTGGATGCTGCTGACCTGCAGACCGTCGACGATGTACAGAGGGGAGAGGCTTCCTCCGTTGGAGGAGTAACCGCGGACGCGAATCGAAGCGCCTTCGCCAGGAGCACCGTTCGTGAGGACGTGGACACCGGAAACCTTTCCCTGGAGGGCTGCGGCGGCGTCAGCGGTCGAACGGTTCTTGAGGTCTTCCTGACGGACGGATGCGACGGCGCCGGAGAGGTCACTCTTCCTCTGGACACCATAACCGATCACGACGGTTTCCTCGAGGAACTCGTTGTCCTCTTCGAGGGTGAAATTAATTACGGGACGTCCGGCGACGGAAACGGTCTGGGACGAATAACCGATACAGGAAACTGTGACACTGGCCTGTGCGGGGACACTGAAGGAATAATTACCGTCAACGTCAGTCACTGTTCCGAGGGTGGAGTTGCCCACCACCATGATGGAGGCACCTACGACGGGCTCTCCATTCTGATCGACTACCTTTCCGGAAAGCGGCCTGTTCTGGGCGAACGCTGTAAAGCCCATGAGCAGGATAGCCAGAATGACAGCCGACCTTTTTAGGATCGTTTGTTTCATTTGGTTAAAAGGATTAAAAGGTTTTAACGACGCTAATTTAACCTCTTAATCCTTAAACCAATTTCATTTTTCCGTCAAATGCGGTAGTATTTCGCTCTATATATATTAGATGAATAATATTTAAAATGATTTGACGGATTTTTAAAAGCCGTCCTGTGTGGTGTTATGCGTTATTGACAGAATCCGAGTCGATTTTTAGAAGAATCCTGAAAACTTTCCCAGGATTTCCGTCCCAGAAACGCAGGGCTTCCGGAGCTCCTGCCCAGTCGACGACGCGGCTGATGAGGGTGTCCGTCGGGCAGGTCCCACGCTCCATGTAGCGGATAACGGCCCTGAAGTCAGAAGGTTCAGCATTGCGCGACCCTCTGATATCCAGCTCCTTCTGGACGAAGAGCCTGGTCTCGAAGGTAACATCTGCCTTGGAGTAGCCGATGCAGACGACGCGCCCGGTGAAGGCGACGGAATCGACGGCGAGCCGGTAGGTCGCCGGGCTGCCGACGGCCTCTATGACTACGTCGGGGCCGTCACCTCCGGTGGCCTCTGCGAGCCGTTCGCTGAAGTCCGGAGCCATTGTGTTAAGGGCATATGCCGCTCCCATCTGCTTTGCGATGAGCAGTTTCTCGTCATCGATGTCGGCGGCGATGACCGTGGCGCCGCGGAGCGCTGCGCGCACGACGGCGCCCAGGCCCACCATGCCGCAGCCGATCACCATCACGGTGTCAATGTCAGTGACTGCACCGCGTGAGACCGCGTGGAAACCCACGCTCATTGGCTCCACCAGCGCGGCGTCGAGGGTGCTGAGACTCCCCGCAGGGATGACTTTCTCCCATGGGACGGCCATAAATTCGCGCATGGCGCCGTCGCGCTGGACGCCCAGCGTCTGGTTGCTGCGGCAGGCGTTAGGCCGGCCGCGGCGGCACGACGGGCAGGAACCGCAGGCCGTGTAGGGATTGACGGTGACCGTCATCCCGGCCTGCAGGCCGTCCGGCACGCCCGGCCCGACGGCTTCGATGACCGCGCCGATCTCATGTCCGGGGATGACCGGACTCTTGGCCATGGCGTTCTTTCCTCTATATGTGTTTAGGTCGGATCCGCAGAATCCTACATATTCCATCCGGAGAAGGACTTCTCCGGCTTTCGGGGCCCCGGGCTCGGGCAGTTCCACTGCCGAGACCTGCCAGGGGGCGCTAATCTGCAATGCTTTCATTTCCTTAAGAGTTTTTCCAGCGGACGCGCATCTGGTCGCCGATGATGTCACGGACTTCCTTGACGAGGTCCTCGTCCATGGCTTCCTCCGCCACCGCGATGTTGCGTCGCACGTTGTCAGGATTGGCTGAACTGAAGAGGGTGGTGGCTATCCTGGGATTGGAGATAGAGTACTGCACTGCGAGTTTCTCGATGGGATAGCCCTTGGCGGCGCAGTGTGCCGCGGCGAGTGCGCAGGCTTCGACGAGTTTCGGGTCGGCCGGATGCCAGTCCGGCACGCCGCGGCTCGACAGCAGTCCCATGGACAGCGGAGAGGCATTGATGATGCCTATCCCGCGGCTTTCGAACCAGTCGAAATACTCCGTCATCAGGTCGTCGTTGAGACAGTAGTGGCAGAAACAGAGTATCGACTCCACGGTCCCTGCCGGGACATGCTCTACTACCCACTGGAGGTTTTCCGGCTGGAGGTCCGTGATGCCGACGTGGCTGACGACTCCCTTCTCCCGCAGCTCCACGAGCGCGGGGAGGGTCTCCTCCGCCACCTGGTGCAGGTCGGCAAATTCGATGTCGTGTACGTTGATAAGGTCGATATGCTCGATGTTGAGGCGCTCCATGCTCTCGTACACGCTCTCCGTCGCCCTTTTTGCACTGTAGTCCCAGGTGTTCACCCCGTCCTTGCCGTAGCGGCCGACTTTCGTCGATAGATAGTATTTGTCGCGGGGGATGTCCTTGAGTGCCTTTCCCAGCACTGTTTCGGCCTTGAAATGCCCGTAATAAGGCGACACGTCGATGAAGTTGATTCCTCCTTCCACAGCCGCGAAAACGGCCTCTATGGCCTCCTTTTCCTTGATGGCGTGGAACACGCCGCCCAGGCTCGACGCTCCGAACGAGAGCGCCGACACGACCATACCGGTCTTCCCTATTTCCCTGTATTCCATTATTTAGACTCGATGACGGATCCGTGCTCCTGTGCTACGACTTTCTTCCAGAGGTCGTTGTATCCGCCGTACTGGAGGCCGGCGGGAGTGCCTTCGTTGTACTCCGAGTGCTTGAACGAGCCGTCCTCCTCCTGTGCCTTGATGTTGCCGTCGATGAACTTGACGAGGAGGGTCTCTTCTAGCTTGGCCCAGGCTGCGAACTGCTCCTGGGCGGTGTCGACCGAGTAGCGGGTCAGGGCCTTGCGCACCTTGCGCAGCGCGCCCTTCTTGCCGGGCTTGAACTTGGCGAGCAGCTGCTCGTCATTTTCCTTTACCTTGGTGAACATCTGCTCGTTCTCGAAACGGTCCGCGGCCTCGCGCACTACGGGGGCCATCTTGTCGTACATCTTGTAGCAGGCGTTGGCCACGCGGTTGCACATCCAGAACGCGGAGGTAGGGGAGTAGTGCAGCATATCGCCGTTGCCGACGCGGAAGCAGTCGGGCACTTCGGTCGTATTGACATAAACGGGGGTGAGGTAGGAGGTCGCGGCATCGTCGCAGCCGAACCAGATGAGGCTTCCGATTTCGTCGGGGAGCCAGCCGCGGGCCTGTCCCACGAACCAGAATCCGGTCTGCTGCGTGGCGATGGCGCGCTCGTTGACATAAGTCTTGCCGTCCACAGTGAAGTTCATCGGGCGCCAGCGGTAGGGCAGGGCGTTGCCGCCCGCACCGATATCCTGGGTCATATCCATAGGCGTGCCCTCGTAGTGGTCGCGCATGACGTTCGCAACGTCCTTGACGGTAATCTTGCGCGAAGGTTTGACGAACAGCGGCATCTCGCCCTGCAGGTCATATCCCATGGCGTAATCCAGCCAGTCGGAAGCGGGTGCGCTGACCTCGCGGCCTTCGGCGTCCATATAGGTGAAAGTGCCGTCGCAGAGGATGTTGAATGCGCTCCAGGCGCGGGCGTCGCAGGCTCGCGCTCCGCCGAAATCCAGGGGATTGTAGGCGTCGCGGAAGCTGAAGCCCGCGTCATCGCCCTCGTACCAGCCCTTGGAACGGGCGTAGGAAGCCACGTCGGGGGCATAGAGGCAGTTCTCAGGGTCGTTCCATGGGAAAGTCGTGATGCGGGCCTGGTTGGCGTGGGCGCAGATGTACCCGTCAGGTATCCTGCGCGCCACCCATACGATGCCCTTTTCCTCTCCCTTGCCCACGAGGTCCATCACCCAGGCTTCCTGGGTGTCGGCGATCGAGAAGGTCTCTCCCTCGGAGGGATAACCGTACTCGTTGGCCAGAGCGACTATGGTCTCGATGGCTTCGCGGGCCGTGCGTGCACGCTGCAGCGTCACGTAGATGAGGGAGCCGTAGTCCATGATGCCGTCAGGGTTGACCTGCTCCTCCCGTCCTCCCCAGGTGGTCTCGCCGATGATGAGCTGGTGCTCGTTCATGTTGCCCACCGTCTGGTAGGTATGTGCGACCTGGACTATGCTTCCGAGGGGCTTGTATGTATCCCATTCGATGATGGGAAGCATGGATCCGGCTTTCCAGTCGGCAGCCTTGTGGAAATACAGTTCACCGAACAGCAGGTGCGAGTCGGCCGCGTATGAGACCATGCAGGAGCCGTCGGCGCTGGCGCCGCGGGATATGATGACGTTGGTACAGGCGTCCGCAGCCCCTTGCGGGACAAGCAGCAGGGCACAGGCCAGGAAGAAGAGAGGAAGTCTTCGCATTTTGCAGTTTTTTATTAATTGTTTATTTTTGTATTCTGATTTATTCGTACAAATCTAAAAATTTTTTGTCACTATGCGTCGGTTTGTCCGTTCAATTGTGCTTTGCGCCGTTCTTTTCGCCGGTCTGTCCGCAGGCCTGTCGGCCCAGACGCAGTCCGCCGACGAGGCCAAGGCTGAGAAGGAGTTCTACGAGTCCGTCGAGAGGGAGATAGAACGTCTCACCCGTCTCCTGGACCTCGATGACGCACAGATTTTCTACGTCGATTCCATAATTGTTCACGATTACAAGGCCATGCAGGCAGAGGTAAAGGACCTCAGCGACCGCAAGGTCTCCAACGTCAACATGTATTATGACGTGCAGGACAAGTGGCAGGAGAACATCTACGAGGCGTATCATAAGATCTTCGACGAGGACCAGTGGGCCAAGTACCTCAAGAGCGGAGCTGCCCGCGACAAGAAGGCGCGTGACAAGCGCCGCGCCAAGGCCCAGAGATAACATTGATATAAGGAATACAAGATATGAAAGAAGAGATTGAGAAACTCCTTGCCGAGGTTGCAGACCTCAAGTGCAGGACCAGGAAGGAAGTGGAGGAGGCCCGTGTGCGCTTCCTCGGAAAGAAGGGCGAGATCACGAAGCTGTTCGACGACTTCCGTGCCATGGACAAGGAAGGCAAGAAGCAGTTCGGCAAGGCACTCAATGACCTTAAGAATGCTGCGCAGGGCAAGATAGAAGAGTTGAAGGATACTGTGGCGGACGATACCGTCTCTGACGGCCCCAAGGCCGATCTCTCCATGCCGGGAGATCCTTTCGAGCTCGGCTCGCGCCATCCAGTTTCAATCGTCCGCCAGGAGATCGTCGACATCTTCCGCAAGTTTGGCTACGATGTGGCCGAGGGACCCGAGATCGAGGACGACTACCATGTGTTCGAGGCGCTGAACTTTCCTCAGAACCACCCTGCCCGCGACATGCAGGACACCTTCTTCATTTCCGCAGGGCATCCCAATCCGCTGCTTCTACGCACCCACACCTCTTCGGTGCAGGTACGCGCCATGGAGAGCATGAAGCTCCCCATCCGCGTCATCTGCCCGGGCCGCGTGTTCCGCAATGAAGCCATCAGCGCCCGTGCGCACTGCATATTCCATCAGGTTGAGGGCCTCTACATCGACGAGGGCGTGACTTTCGCCGATCTCAAGCAGGCCATCCTCCTCTTCGCCCGCGAGATGTTCGGTCCCGAGACCGAGATCCGCATGCGTCCGTCGTATTTCCCGTTCACGGAGCCTTCGGCTGAGGTCGACGTCAGCTGCAACATCTGCCACGGCAAGGGCTGCAACATCTGCAAGGGCACCGGCTGGCTCGAGATCCTCGGCTGCGGCATGGTGGACCCCAACGTCCTTGAGGCCAGCGGCATCGACTCTAAGAAATACACCGGCTTCGCCTTCGGTATGGGCCTGGAGCGCATCGCCATGCTCAAGTGGCGCGTCAACGACCTGCGTCACTACTTCGAGAACGACATGCGTTTCCTCAAGGAGTTCAACACCGCCGTCGAGGTGTAAAAATGTAGATTCTGAACAAAAAGGCGCAATTTGTTCAGACCGGTAGGAAAAATCGACAAAAAGTTTGGAGAATACAAAAAACTTCGTACCTTTGTCATCCCAATCGGGAACAACGCGGAAATAGCTCAGTTGGTAGAGCGCAACCTTGCCAAGGTTGAGGTCGCGGGTCCGAGCCCCGTTTTCCGCTCCACAAGCCTTCAGGATTCGTCTTGGAGGCTTTTTTGTTTGCTCTTAGATAAGAAAACAGTGTAAAAGTATATTGTTTGTATATAATTTTGCATTATATTTGCAATACAATATAAAAACAACAGAATTATGACAACAATATCAATCAGAGTAGATGAAACGTTGAAGAAAAACTTCGACACTCTTTGCGACCAGTTCGGGCTAAGTAACAGTGCCGCCCTCAATCTGTTTATGAAAGCCGTCGTGAGGGAACGTAAGATTCCGTTTGAAATCAAGGCTGATTCAGAGAACGAGGTCCGTCAGAAGGGTTGGGATGCATTCCTCCGTATGCGTGAACTTGCGTTGGAGCAGGGTGCAGGTGACTATGCCCTTGAAGATGTAAATGAATTGATCGGTGAAGTAAGGAATGGCCGGTAAAGTATATGCAGTGATCGACACCAACGTGTTGGTCTCCGCTCTCATATCCAAAAAGTTGGATTCGTCTCCCATTGTAGTTCTCGCCAGTGTTTATGAGGGAACGATAGTACCCGTATTCAATGATGAGATTCTTGCTGAATACCGTGAGGTTCTGTCCAGGAACGGGAAATTCCATATTGGCCAGGACCTTATTGATACGGCCCTGCATGTCTTTGAAGAATATGGTTTGGCTCTTGACCGTACTAAGGTTGACGATGAAGATTTTCCTGATCCGAAGGACACTGTTTTCTACGAGGTGAAAATGAGTAAGGATGACGCCTATCTAGTCACAGGAAACATTAAGCATTTTCCGAAAAAGCCTTTTGTCGTCACACCCAAGGAAATGGTTGAGATTCTCCTTTCCTTGGAATAGCCAGTTGGTATAGCGCAACCTTGCCAAGGTTGAGGTCGCAGGTCCGAGCCCCGTTTTCCGCTCCACAAGCCTCACAGGATCCTGTGAGGCTTTTTTCGTATAAGGGTGTAATAAAAGCGTCCGCAAATTCAATTGCGGACGCTTCCCAAATTAACCCTTAATTAACCAAATATTAACAACAGTCTGTTATATTGTTCATGACACATTAGTAGGGGAGGTCTCCGTCGACGAAGAGGTAGTTGTCTCCATCTTCGAATCCCTTGTTCTGCGTGAGCATGCCTTCCTGGAGGCCGATCTGCTCCTGCGGGATCATCCAGAAACCGCGGGTGAGCGCATAACGCTGGGAGAAGGAACGGCCGGGCAGCTCCTGATAGGTTGTCGGCTTACCCTTGAACTCTATGTAGCCGCCATCCTGGTTTTCCTGGATGATTTTGCCTGCATCTTCCGGGAACCAGCGGCGAAGGTCGTTGAAACGCATACCTTCAGTCGCAAACTCGTAGCGGCGCTCCTTCCGGAGTCTCTCTATGGAGTAGGAGTCGTACGGAGCCAGTCCTGCGCGTGCGCGGAGGCGGTTCATACCGGTAACAGTCTCTTTCAGCTCATCCAGCATAAGCAGCACGTCGGCGAAGCGGATGTAGATGGCGTCGCACTTGTTGCCGCTCTTGGCGTTGTTGGAGATGGAACCGTTGACGGCATTGAAGAAGTTCCTGAGCATACTCGTCTTTGCGCCGTCGGAATAGGCGGCCATCGCCTGATACTTCTTGGTGTAGAAGAGGGTTCTCTCGATCTCCTTGCTGTCGTGGCCTTTGAAGTTGGGAAGTTCCACCATGCCGTCATACCAAGGATAAGCTTTCCTTGTGGAGGCTTCGTTGGTCGTCAGGATGGTACCGTAGAAACGCTTGTCGGTCGGGCCGTAGTCCGGGTCCTCATACCACTCCTTCACGAACTTGGGATTGACGGACGCGTTGCCATTGCCGCCGGCGGAATAAGGATAGCTGTCCTTGTTCGGGGTCTGTGAGGAATTACGGAATCCGAGCCATTCCGGGAGGCGGTTGTATCCGGAGCCGGTGTATGAGAAATGGACGCCCCAGACGGTCTCCTTGCTGTGGTTACCCACCCAGTGCAGGTTCTCGCGGCTGGCGTAGGTATCGAAGTCGGTGCCGTATTTGAAACCGCTGGACCATTCGTTGGAGTACATCCAGATCTCGCGCTGGTCGGCCTCCAGGTCGAACTTGGAGACACTGGTGTTGGCACATTCTTCGAGCCAGCTGATCACCTGGGATTTGGTGATACCGGCCATGTTGTCCTTCTTGTAGAAGCCCGTATAGAACAGCCACACACGGCCCATGAGAGCCTCGGCGGCATATTTCGTGGCACGGCCTGCGAGGTTGTTGTCCTGGGAATAACCGTATTTCGCAGGGATGAGCTGGATGGCCTGCTGGAGATCCTCGGCGATAGCCGCGTAAATCTCATCGACAGATGCCTTGGGCATGTTCTCCACCTCGGTCGAAAGCGTCAGCGGGAAGGTCTCATAGCGCTCGGCGAGCTCCCAGAGGAAGAATCCTCTCATGAAGTGAGCCTGCCCCAGGTACCAGTTCTTGTTGTCATCCGTAAAGAGATCGTCATCCATGGCGGCGATTGACTCCAGGGCATAGTTGCAGCGGAACAGTCCGTTGTAGTAGCTCTTCCAGGGAGAATTGTCCTCATCCATGGAAGGTGCAAGGAGACGGTCTGCGGCCGTGGTTTCCTTGGAACTCGTGGAACCTCCGCCGTAGATGTCGTCACTGGCGATCATGCGACGGAACAGGTTGATCCTGAAGATACTGCCGGTGTACAGGGAATGCATTGTATAGTAGGCCGAGTTGACCAGCTGCTCAGCGTCTTTCTCGGTCTTGGGGAAAGATGAGGTGTCCGCTTTCTGATAGTTAGTCGTGTCGAGCAGGCTGTCGATTTTCTCACAGCCTATGAAGACGAACAGACACGCTACAATATAAAGGAATATCTTTTTCATATGCTTTCGGGTTTAGAATTTGATGCTGACACCAGCCATGTAAACCTTAGGGGAAGGATAGAAACCGGTATCGATACCGGAGGACCAGCTGTAGCCGGCGGCGCCGGAACCGACTTCCGGATCCATGCCGTCATATCCTGTGAAGGTGAAGAGGTTCTGTCCTGTCACGAAGATTCTGAGCATTTGGAAAGGAAGACGCTTGAACGCACTCTTGAGATCATATCCAAAGGTGATGTTGCGGATCTTGACGTAATCTGCGTCCTGGATGAAGATGTCGCTGTTGTAGCTGTTACACTTGAAGTTGTTGTGCGAACCGGATGAGTAGCGGGGGAACTTGTTGGTGCTGCCTTCGCCGGTCCAGTAGCGGGAGACGAGATTGTTGGTGAATCCCTGCAGATCCTGGAGGGCGAACTGGCGGTAGCTCTGCATTACCTGCTGTCCGAAAGCACCGGAACCGTTGACACTGAAATCGAAGCCCTTCCACTGCAGGCTGAGGTTGAATCCCATGGTGACATCCGGGTGGGGATTACCGATCTCGATACAGTCGTTCTCGTCGTAAACACCGTCTCCGTTCTGGTCGATCCAGATCACGTCACCGGGCTGGGCGCTGTCATAGCCGTTCATGAAGGCATAGCCCTTGGCGTTGTACTCGTCGATCTGGGCCTGGTTCTGGAAAATACCTTCGCTGGCGATACCCAGGAAGTAGCCGATAGGCTTGCCGGGTTCAGCGCGGAAACCGTCTTCCTTGGCAACGTTCTCGGAAATGATCTTCTTTTCACCGTGGATCATACCGTCGGCATTGTTGATGTAGAGGACGTTGTTCTTGTTGTAAGAACCGTTGAGTCCGACACTGTAACGGAGATCGCCGATATTGTCATTCCAGGTAAAGCTGAGCTCCACACCGGAGTTGCGGACTGCACCGCCGTTGATTGAAGCGGCGCTGGCTCCAAGGATACCCATGGACGGAGGAGTTACGAGCCAGTCCTTGGTGTCCTTGCGATACCAGTCGAACACGACGCCCAGGCGGCTGCGGAAGAAACGCGAGTCGAATCCGATGGCGGTCTGCTCGGAAGTCTCCCAGGAAAGCTTGGAGTTAGGAATCTTGTCGGGATAGGCGGCAGTGACAGGATTCGTCTGGTCATAAGAGAAGTCATACTGGCCGCCCAGCGAGATGGTACCGGTGTACTGGAAATTGCTGATGCTGCAGTTACCGTTCTGTCCCCAGCTTCCGCGGACCTTGAAGAAGCTGAGCCAGTCCTTGGTAGATGCCATCCAAGGCTCTTCAGAGATGACCCAACCTGCGGAAACGGACGGGAAGACGCCCCATCTGTTACCCTTGGCGAAATTGCAGGAACCGTCTGTACGGACAATGGCGGTAAACAGATACTTGTCCTTGTAGCTATAGTTCAAACGGCCGAAGAAGGAAAGGAGATCGTTGTAGGGAACCGTGTTCCCGCCACCCATGCTCGCGTGCTCGTCGCTTGTCAGCGCACCTTCGACCGAGCCGAGGTTGGCGGAGTTCCAGGTGCCGAACTTGGTTGAGGAACGGGTGCCGTTGACGCTCATGCCCCAGCCCGTGGCTTCGATGGAAGTACCGGCGAGGGCCTCGAAGGTATGGTCGCCTGCAAAGGTCTTCTTGTAGTTGGCGGTAAGTTCCCATGTCCAGTTCGTCGAGACGCTGGAACTCTGGCTCACGCTGTCATAGTCTTTGAAATCAGAGGCTGTAAGCTGATACTCCGGCGTATAGGAACGGGAGAAGCTTGTGCTGGCACGGAATCCGAAGGCGGTACGGAGCCTGAGCTCGCGGATAGGGCTGACCTCCAGATAGACATTGCCCTGGACGCGGACGCTCTTTCCCTGGCTCTCCTTGAGGGTCTGGGACTCCAGCAGGTTGGTTTCATTGTCCCTTGCATCCCATCCGTCCCTTACTTGCTTTTCATAGGTATAAAGGGACCCGTCCAGATCGTATGCGGGAAGGAGCGGGGTCTTGGTGAGCAGGTTGGAGACATCGCTGCCTCGACCCTGTGTGCCCATGTCGCGGGAATCCGTGATGGAGAAGGTGACGTTCTCGCCCAACTTGATGACGTCGCGGTTGTTTTTCTTCAGGACCGTGAAATCGGTGTTGGCGCGGACGGTGGTCCTGTCATAATAGGTAGGCTTGGGTGCTCCCAAAGTACCTTCCTGATATGACTTGGAGAAGCTGAACGAGTATCTAACCGCGTCGCCGCCTCCTGTCACACCGACTGCGAGATTGTTGGTAGGGGCGTTCTTGTTGATGGACGCGGTGAACCAGTCCGTTCCGTCCCACAGGCCTTTACGGATCCACTCCATCTGCACGGGCATCAACTGTTCAATGTTGTCGAATTCATTCAATCCGGCGCGCTTGACCAGATCCAGGTATTCCGATGCGGAAACAGCGTGCACGCCGTTGGTGTTCGGCTGCTGGAAACCAGTATAGGCGTCAAAGGTGACAGTCGCTTTCTTGTCCCCGATCTTTCCCTGCCTGGTAGTCACCAGGACGACGCCGTTGGCGGCGCGGGCTCCGTAGATGGCTGCGGAGGCTGCATCCTTGAGGATGTCGATGGACTCGATGTCGGCAGGGTTAAGGGCGTTGAGGCTGTTCATGCTGCTGGCCACACCGTCGATAACGACAAGCGGGCTGGAGGTACCGGTCGTACCTATACCGCGGACGGTGATGTTGTATCCTGCGCCAGGGCCGCCGCTTGACTGGACGATGTTGACTCCGGGAACGGAGCTGTAGATGGCGCCGAGAGCGTTGGTCGTGCTCTGTTTAAGGATATCGTCGCCGGTAATATTGATGGTGGCTCCGGTAAGGAGTCTCTTCCTCTGGGTACCATAACCGATGACGACAGTCTCATCGAGGAACTCAGTGTCTTCTTCAAATGCGATGTTGATCGTGGTGCGTCCGTCTACCGCGATTGTCTGGGTCGCATAACCTACGCATGAGAAAATAAGGGAAGAGTTGGACGGAACATTGATCGAATAGTTTCCGTCCATGTCGGTAAGTGCTCCAACAGTCTGATTACCGCTGAGCATGACAGTGGCTCCGATGACCGGCTCGCCACGCGAATCTGTTACTTTTCCTTTTACAGTGACATTCTGGGCGAACATTGTCGTCGCAGAAAGCGTCAGCATCGTTGCAAGGAAAAGGCAGCGAATGGTGTTGAATAGTTTCATAAAAAAATATTGGAAATAGTGTTAGTTTTGCTTGTTTTTACAAAAATAATTAACTTTACGCATAAGAATGTGGAAATTTTTTCTTATATGGTGGATTATTTTTTAAGGCGGGTGGATTTTTTGCTGGCAGTTTTTTTCTGCACCTTGCTGTTCCCGGAGGGAATTCACGCCCAGACGGGCGCTGAAGACTATCTGGTGGTCGGCAGGCTGTCCAGGGAAGGAGGTCTTCCGGACCAGGATATCAACGGAATCTATTTCGACAGCAAAGGGTACGCATGGATAGGAACTTTCGGCGGGGGACTTGTACGATACGACGGTGATTCTTTCATCAAGTTCTCGCAAAAGGAGATCCCAGGCTTCATGGGAGACATCGTCAGCCACTGCCACGAAGACAGTTTCGGGAGGCTGTGGGTGCCCGGAGCCGGCGGAATGGATATCCTGGACATGGAATCCCTTACCCTTATGGGCGATTTCCCCGGGATGTCCAAGGCGTGGCGCCAGTCACATCCCCCCGCAGCCTTGAGGACAGACTCCAGGGGATGCATGTGGTTCACGTCGAACAACATGCTCTTCAGAGTGGCTTTCTCCGAAGATGGAGGCACATTCATCGTCGATTCCCTGCAGTGCAATGTCACGAACGACAATCTCATGCCCAAGGCCTGCGATGTGGAGAATGACGGTTCCGTGTGGATAACCCTCAACGGACATTTCTACAAGGTCAGGCAGATAGAAGGCAAG
>JAFYZE010000143.1 GCA_017548805.1 Bacteroidales bacterium | reverse complement strand
GGCGGGCGCTTCATCCATTCCTCCCAGCTGGTGCGCATCAGTTCGCTGGATCCCTCACAGCCTGACTACTATGAGCGCAAGCCCCTCCACGCCCGCCGCATCCTCGGCCATACCGATGACGGCACGGGCGTAACCCTCCTGTCAAATAACCCATTTTACTTTATACAACAAAAACAGTCGAAATGAAAAGGACCATAACAACCCTTTTGCTGTTGTGCACTGCGGTTTTCGCCTTTGCACAGAATTCCTCCATACTTCGCCCCAGGGTAGAGATTGCAGAATGCTCATCTGAACAGAACAACACCGAACTGGAGGTCTTCTACATGAATGATGAGACCCCCCGCGTGTATTATCTCTCGCTGGGGGGCCTTGGAGTAGGTACTGACATCATCCAGGTCGACTTCGACCCTGTTTTCGAACTCTTCATCCCGCTTGGCGGCAACCTTGACGAGGTTATCGACAGGATGAATGAGATCAAGGCGCTTTACAGTATGCCGAGACGGGGATCGACTGAGATAAGCGGAAGTTTTGCCGCCCTCTATCCCAACGACGATCTTGTGACGACTACCGTCACCTCCAGAAGGTTCCTTGCCAGCAAGGTGCTGGAGTTCAGCCTGCCTACCGGCACCGACGGCATAGTCCGCGCCACACACATATACAAGGGTGACTTCAACAGCCTCCTCACAGGCATAAAGCTATACAGGAAGCTTCATCCCAAGGAGTAGACCTGATCCGGCACGCTTGACGGCGAACCGGCATATGCCGGTCGAGTCTAGAACTTCATCGACAGCGTCATGCCTGTCACAGGCGTCATCCCGTTGGATGTCATGGCGAAATCGACGGAAGGATAGAGGTCGATATCGATGGCGCGACCGCCCTGGAGGTCCTGATAATACATATTCTTGACCTTCGCGACCTTGACGGCATCGCAGATGTTCCATACCCAGTAGACGGCGTTGCCGGCAGCGACACCGATAAGTCCCAGGCCCCATTTCAACGCCGCTTTCTCGTCAGTGATGACAAGGTTGCCGTTTGCATCCCTCTGGATATTGCCATTGGCATCCCTCTGGACATAATCGTAAAACTTGTTCACGCAGACACCGGCAGCGACGCCGAAAGCGAAATCACCAGCGAAAACAGCGATGCCACGTCCGGCCTCTCCGCATACGAGCTGTCCCAGGCCGGGCACAACTGCGGAAGCCAGCCCGGACCATCCCCTCGAATACGGATCGACACTTGACTTGAAATACTCCTTGGGGTTGTAAATGCCTTTCAGCTCCCTGTACTTCATTCCGGGAGCGATCTGGGCAGACAGGGTCGTTGCAGTGAAAACGACAGCGGCGAGCATGATGAGGATTCGTTTCATGGTATAAAGGTTTTATGTTGCAGCAAATATAGTTGTTTTTCATTCTTTCCGCAACGGGACTGCTTTTTGCGGAAAAATGACTATATTTGCAGCCGACAATTCTAATGAATACAATTCTATGAACTTACGTGACGTAAAAAAGGACATCGAATACGTGCTCAGCGCGTTCGTGGATGACTGCTATTTCCTCGCAACCTGCAACCCTTCCATCTCCGACGAGAAGCTTTCCGGTCTCCTCGACGAGGCCATCGAGCTCTTCAACGATCTCAAGGACAAGGTCAACGTCAAGCCCGAGGGCGGCAAGAAAGCCTATTTCAACGGCCTCCGCAAGGAGCTCCTCGAGAAGACCGACGGACTCTACACCAAGTTGAGCGACATCGTGAAGGAGTCGAAATAACTATCACCATACAAGGAAAAAGGAAGTGACCGATGAAATCATCGGTCACTTTTTTATTGTCATCGTTCTGCCTGGGGACCAGGGGTTGGCAAGTAAAACTATTTGAACAGGGCCTTGACGAGGGCGGGGACGTCGGAAACCTTCACGACCTGGATGCCTTCGGCGGATTTCTTGTCGAAGGAGGAGAAGGAGGAGACGAAGACCTTGCGGAAGCCGAGGCGGGCGGCCTCGGCGATGCGCCGGTCGGTCTGGCCGACCGGGCGGATCTCGCCGCTCAGTCCTACCTCGCCTGCAAAGCAGACATCCGAGGGGATGGCGAAGTCGAAGTTGGACGAGAGGACGGCGCAGATGACGGCGAGGTCGCAGGCAGGGTCGCTGACCCTCAGGCCGCCGGCCATGTTGAGGAAGACGTCCTTGGCGCTGAGGTGGAAGCCGGCGCGGCGCTCGAGCACGGCGAGTAGCATGTTAAGCCGGCGCACGTCGAAGCCGGTCGCAGAGCGCTGCGCCGTGCCGTACGCGGCCGAGCTGACGAGCGCCTGGACCTCGAAGAGGAAAGGACGCGAGCCGTCCAGCATGGCGCTAACGGCAGTGCCACTGAGGCCCTGCTCATGCATCGGAATCAACAGCTCCGACGGATTGGACACCTCCCGGAGCCCCTGGCCTGTCATCTCGAAAACGGCCAGCTCCGAAGTGGAACCGAAACGGTTCTTGATGCTCCTGAGAATCCTGTATGATCCGCGGTTCTCCCCTTCGAACTGGAGGACGACGTCCACGATATGCTCGAGTATCTTCGGTCCCGCGATGAATCCGTCCTTGGTGATATGGCCGATCAGAATGACCGGAACGCCCGTCTCCTTGGCAAAACGCAACAGTTGCGCCGCTACCTCCTTGATCTGTGACACGGAGCCGGGAGCCGAGTCCAGAGCCTCCGTAAACATGGTCTGGACCGAATCGACTATCATCAGCTGCGGCATCATGGCACGCGCTTCGGAAAGGATATTCTCCATCAGCGTCTCGCTGAAAATATAGCACTGCCCGGCATCGCCGCCGAGGCGTTCCGCCCGCATCTTGACCTGGTTGACGCTCTCCTCGCCCGTGACATAGAGGGTGCGGAGATCCTCGCAGTGAAGCGGGATCTGAAGCGAGAGCGTAGACTTGCCTATGCCCGGCTCGCCGCCTATAAGCACGAGAGAGCCCGGCACGATGCCGCCGCCCAGGATGCGGTCCACCTCGCCGTTGTGCAGCGAGATGCGCGTCTCGCCGGAGGCGGAGATGTCGCGCAGCTGCACGGGGCGGCGGCGCTCACCCGCAGGGGCGGCTTGGCCTGAAGCAGCCTTCCGGCTCTCGCGGGGCTGTTCCACCATGGTGTTCCATTCGCCGCAGGCGGGGCAGCGCCCCATCCATTTCGGACTTTCATTGCCGCACGAAGTGCAGTACCAGACTGTCTTGACCTTGCCAGCCATAATCAATTCTCCTCAGCAAGTAAAGTGATGATGCGGTCCATGATGAAATTCATCCTCGATGAAGGGACCACGGTATTGTTCGTCATTATCGAGAAAACGATGGTATTCTCCGGCTTACCGTCGGAAGCCAGGATGTATCCGCTGAAACAGCGCACGCCGTTCATGCTGCCGCTCTTCATGCGGACGCGGCTGCGGACGGACTCCGGCGCGCTGCGCAGGCGGCTGGCAAGCGTGCCGCTGCCCGCCTGCGGCAGGGATGAGAGATAATCCTTATACCCGGCCGTCTTTGTCATCGCCGTCAGGAAACGGACGGTGAAATCGGGGGTGATATAGTTCTTGCGGGCGAGGCCGCTGCCGTCGTAGAACTGCACCCTGTCCGCGCCTGAAACGCCAAGCTTGGCGAAGGCGTCCTGACGCACGGACTGGCAGGCCTCGAAGGCGGCCGAGCCCTTCCGCTCTTTGGCAAGGATGCGGAGCAGCGCCTCGGCGTAGTAATTGTCGCTCTCGCGGTTGGCCTGTCTGATGATATCCTTCAAGGCAGGAGACTTGCTTTCGCCGATGGAATGCAGGGCGTCCTGCGCGACGGCTGCACGGAGTTCAGCACCGTCGCCGGCGAAGTCCCGCAGACGGCCCAAAGGGTCTATGTCTGCGGGGCCCTCGGATGCCGTAATGCCCTTATTCTCAAGATATCTGTAGAAATAGAACGCACAGGTGAGCGCCCCGAAAGGATTGGTGCAGGTGATGCGCTTGGATGCCGTCCCGATAGCCAGGGTACCCGTCATAGAGGCCACCGGTGCCAGGTCGGTGCAAGCATAATAAAGCTTGTCGCCGGAACCGGACACTCCGGTCACAGCAGTATGGATCCAATTCATCCAAGGCGTATCGGGGAAAGTCGGAGTGACCTTGACAGGATCTCCGACCTTTGCCCCTGGCGCCACGGTGAAGGCCTGGAGGCCGCTTCCGAAACCCAGGCCGGTCATGACCGTCCCGTCGCCCGTCGCGGCGTCCTCAAGCTGCCAGGAGACATTCTGCGGCTCGCAGTCCAGCCACCTGCCATCGCCCACGATGCGTCCTTCTATCGACTTGATTCCCGCCGCACGGACCAGTTTCTCCCATTCGGAGAATGTCCTCTGAAGTGCAAAGGCCACGCTGTCCCGCGCACCTATCGTGGGATCTCCCCCACCGACGATATAAAGGTCGCCCTTAAGCACACCGTCCTCGATGGCGCCGCTGTAAGCCAGCCTCGTCTTGAAGCGGTAGTCGGCCCCGAGTTCGTTGAGCGCAAGCCCCGTCGTGAACACCTTCACGTTGGAGGCAGGCATCATGCGAGTGAGCGAATTGTATTCAGCTACGCTTCCGCCACCGGCCTTGACGGCCTTGATGCCCCAGACGGCTTCTTTGAGCTCATCCGTGGTCTTCAACTGGTCGACATATTTCTGCGCGGCATTCTGGCCTCCGGCCAGGAAAGCGGCACAGAACAGGGCCGCGGCCGCTAAGAACATCCGTTTCCTCATATCACACAAATTTAACCAATTATTCTTAACTTTGAGGGTTGTAAAACGGATTTGATGATGAAAAAGACTGTTTTGGTATCGGGCGGCGCCGGGTTCATCGGGAGCCATGTGACGGTGGAACTGGTAGAGGCCGGTTACGATGTGGTGGTGGCGGACAATATGTCCAACTGCGACATGACCTGCTTCGAAGGCGTGATGAAGATCATCGGACGCAAGCTGCCGTTCGTGAAGATGGATTTCTGCGACATGGAAGCGGTGAACCGCCTGTTCACGGACTACCGCATCGATGCTGTCATCCATTTCGCGGCCTTCAAGGCCGTGGGAGAGTCCGTCGAGGAGCCTGTCCTGTACTACCGCAACAATCTCGTCTCTTTCCTCAACGTCCTTGAAGCGGCACGCACGCATGGCGGCTGCAATGTCCTCTTCTCTTCATCCGCTACCGTATACGGCGAGCCCGATGAGCTACCGGTCACGGAACACTCTCCGCGCAAGCCCGCCACTTCGCCTTACGGCAATACCAAGCAGATGTGCGAAGACTTCCTCCGCGACGCGGTCACAGCCTACCCGGAAATCCGTGGCATCGCCCTTCGCTACTTCAATCCCATCGGCGCGCATCCTTCTGCACTCATAGGCGAACTGCCACGCGGCATCCCCAACAACCTTGTCCCCTTCATCACCCAGACAGCCATAGGCAAACGCGAATGCCTCAGCATCTTCGGTAATGACTACCCCACCCCTGACGGGACCTGCCTGCGGGACTATATCGACATCGTCGACCTAGCCAAGGCACATGTGTGCGCAGTCTCCCGGATGTTGGACGGCAAGATGAAGGATACTTACGAGATCTTCAACATCGGCACCGGCCGGCCAGTATCCGTGCTGGAGCTGGTCAACACTTTCGAAAAGGTAAACGGCGTCAAGGTCAACCACCGATTCGCCCCGCGCCGGTCGGGCGATGTCACCGCCGTCTGGGCAGACCCCGGCCTCGCCAATCGCGAGCTCGGCTGGAAGGCCGAGCGCAGCGTCGAGCAGACCCTCGCTGCCGCCTGGGCCTGGGAAAAGCACCTCGCCGGCAAATAATTCCCGTTTCACATGCAGTATTCCGGGACTTTTCGCGTTTATATACCGGAATGAAAGCGGAGATAGCAGCAATATCCAGGCACAGGATAGCCGTGGACGGAGACGGTGTGAATACCCTTGTGGTTTTCATGGACTGTCCGCTCAGATGCCGGTTCTGCCTGAACCCCCAGACCTTGTCCAGGGACTTGCCTTACAGGGAAATGACTCCCGAGGAATTGTACGGGGAAACAAAGAAGGATGAGCTGTACTTCCTGGCTACAGGAGGAGGCGTCACCTTCGGAGGGGGCGAACCGCTGCTGCGGCCGGATTTCATCCGGGCTTTCCGCAGCCTTTGCGGCCCCGGCTGGAAGATCAACGCCGAGACTTCGCTCAATGTCCCGCAGGAGAATGTCCGGGCCATGATACCCGTCATTGACCACTGGTTCATCGATATCAAGGACATGGACCCCGAGATATACCGGAGCTATACCGGGCGGGACAATGCCAGGGTCCGCGACAACCTCCGGTTGCTGGCGGACGCCGGGCTCGCCGCCCGCTGCACGTTGCGCATTCCACACATACCCGGCTACAACGGGGACGCCGACAGGGGCAGGAGCGTACAGGAGCTGGAAGCCATGGGCTTCAGGGTTTTTGACCGATTTGAATATAAAACGAGAATACATGGAAAGAGGAAAGGAAATATGCCGGATACTCAAGGAGATCCGAAAGCAGATTGCTAAGGCGAATGATATCGAGTTCGTAACGGCTGAGTGCCGCCACAAGGGCGACTGCGCCGGCACCTGCCCCAAATGCGAGTCGGAAGTCCGCTATCTGGAGGAGCAGCTGGAGCGGCGCCGCCGGCTCGGCCATGTGGCCCGCGTCGCGGGCCTGGCCATAGGCCTTGCCGCAGTGGCGCCCGCCGTCGTCACCTCCTGCACTAAAGGCGATCCTGAGGAGCCGGATGAGGAGCAGCTCCAGGGAGATGTCGCCCCGGATCCTACGATGGGCATAGTCGCACCTCCGGAAACCGGAGGCGGCGGAGAAAAAGAATAGGAACAATCTGCCTAACGCGGAAGGTTGAATACCTCCATGTCCGAGATCCTTCCCTCTTCGATACGGAAACGGAGAGCGGTGCACACGAGATGCCAGCCCTGGATGCCGGCAGCGCCGGGATTGATGGTCATCATGTCGTAATAAGTGTCCCGTATCACCTTCAGGATGTGCGAATGTCCGCAGACGAAGACCTGCGGTCTCAAATTGTCTATCAGAGCCCGCGCCCGGAGGTCGTAATGCCCCGGATATCCGCCGATGTGCATCATCAATACGGACATCCCACCGCACTCAAAGAACTGATGGTGAGGATATTCCATCCGGATATCCTGCCCGTCGCAGTTGCCGTATACACCGATCAGCGGCTTGAAGGCCGCTATCTCCTGTGCAGTCTCCAATCCCCCTCCGAAATCCCCTGCATGCCATATCTGGTCGACAGGCTGGAAGAACTCCTTGAACGGGTCACTGAAGACTCCGTGCGTATCGGACAAAAGGCCTATATACATGATTTACATCCCTTCTTCTCCACAATAATGGAAATACACGGCCGCAACAGCGGCAAGCGCGGCCGTCTCTGTGCGGAGCCTTGACGGCCCCAGATGCACCGGCCGGAACCCGCACTCCAGCGCCAGCGCCACCTCCTCCCTCGAGAAATCACCTTCAGGGCCAATCAATACTACTATCTCCGGAGTGGGAACATTACACTCAGAAAGAACCTCTCCTATAGATACACGCTTCTCCTCTCCTTCATAGCAACAGCAGATCAGCTTCAGCACATCACTGTTTCCGGCGAGGAGACTGTCCTGCAAAACTGTGCCACCCTCGGCAACATAAGAGGGGGGGACCCAAGCTTGCTTGGGGGGGGTCCGAAGGACGTTTTGAAGGGCAGTCTCCTCGCCTTGAAGAGTATTGTCTGAAGCATACGAGCGGATGAGGTCGCGGAGCGGAAGGGCCTCGTCGACTTGAGGGACAGCGCCCTTGAGCGACTGCTTGGAAGCGGACAGAAGGATGCGCTTCAGGCGCTCGGTCTTGAAGACCTTGCGCTCGGAATGGTCGCCGATCACTGGCGTGATCACATCCACGCCAAGTTCGGTCGCCTTCTCCGCGAACCATTCGTAACGGTCGGTATTCTTCGTCGGGCAGACAGCCATGCGGAGCCTATACGGATGCGCGCCCCAGTCGCGTTCCACGCCCGTCACCTGTGCTTCCACTTCCTTCGGCGAAGCCGAAAGGATGCGGCAGGTATAGAGCGTCCCCTCACCGTCGATGACATGGATGTCGTCGCCCTCACGATGCCGCAACACCTTGACGCAGTGCGCGGACTCGTCTGCGTCGAGACGGCAGACGGAGCCATCGATGTCCCTTGAGAAAAAGAGTTCCATGGCCTAAGGACGTATGATTGTCACTTCCCCGTCCACCTCCAGCTTGATGATCTGCGAGGCCAGACCGGTCGATCCCCTTTCCAGCGAGGGCTCCACCACATAATCCACGGCGGAGCGGATCTCCTCAGGGATGTCGGCAAAGGTCTTGGGCGAAGGCTCGCCCGAAATATTGGCGGAAGTGGATACCAGCGGTCGTCCGAGACGGCGCACAAGTTCCTTGCAAAAATCCATCAGCGGAATGCGGATACCCACCGAACCGTCCTCGGCTACCGTGTTGTATGCCAGATGCCAGCGGTCCTTCGGAGCGGGCTCTCCATCGGCGGGAGCCTGCGAGCAGACCGCGCCGGGATAGATGATGGTCATGGGCTTGTCATTGACCTCCACGAGGTCTATGGCCACATCTGGAATCTTCGTGATGTAACGCGCCACCATGTCCAGGTCGCTGGCCAGCAGGACCAGGGACTTGGAGTCGGAACGCCGCTTAATGTCATAGATGCGACGCACCGCATCCGGATCGGTGGCATCGCAGCCGATGCCCCAGATAGTGTCGGTAGGATAGAGTATGACACCGCCCTTGCGGAGCACTTCAAGCGCCTCCGCCATCACGGAAGGGATGTCCGCTTTCTTCATTTCAGTTGATTTTCAGTCTGGTAACTATAGGATAATGGTCCGAGAAGCGCTTCCTCTCGACCTTGTGGTAGAGGGCGTCGTACTTTTCGGGCATCAGCACGTAGTCGATGCGGATGAACGGCCAGAGGCCGGAATACGTACCTCCCATGCCCTTGCCGGCCTCGATGAACGAGTCTTTCCTGCCACGCTTGAGCTGCTGGTAGGTATATGACATCGGAGTATCGTTGAAATCGCCCGTGACGATAGACTCGACCGGGGAATTGCGGATATCCTCCAGCAGCACGTCGACCTGCTGGGGCCTGCGGGTGATGGAATTGCGCATCTTCTCCTCGGCTTCCTGAACCTTGTCGTCCTCACGGCTGGTGAAAGCCTTGACCAAGCGCGGCAGGGAGAGGCTGTAACTCTCCAAGTGACAGTTATATACACGTATGATATCGCCTCCAATATCCAGGTCGGCATAATGCGCCTGGTTGGAACTCTCCTCGAAATCGAACTTGCCCTCCCCCACTATGGGGAAACGGCTAAGGATGATATTGCCGAAATAGCCGCGGCCGGTGATATGCGTGTAATCCTCGACATTGTATCCGGGCATGACCTTGGAGAAGTAGTCATCTACCTTCGCCCCTTTAGGGCCGCGGAACTCCTGAAGGCATACGATGTCAGGATTGATCCTCCTAAGGTATGCGAAAACGGAATCCCTGCAGGCTTCGACGCTCTCCAAACGGGAGTGCGACGGGTACATCGCGAACTTGCCGACATTGAAGTCGACGAGCGTCACGGCGTCGTCCGAGACCTCGTCGTGTCCGGAGAACTGCACATAGCGCCCTATCAGGAATACTGAAGGAAGGAGGGCCAGGAGCGGTATTACCGCTGCGCCCGACTTGCGTCTCAGCGCCCATATCAGCAGGAGCAGGTTGACGATGAAGAAGACGATGAAGAGCAGTCCGAATATAGTCATGAACCACGCCTCAGCAGGATTGACATACATGGACAGGTAGCTCAGGATCAGCACGCCGGCGTTCATGAGCATGAAGGTCCGGGCGGTCAGCCCGAACAGCACGTGTCCAATCCCTTTTTTCTTCTTCTCTGCCATCCTTGCAAGCGTTTAGTCGCGATCGAAGAGCGTACCCTTCTTGCGCCAGTACCTGATGAGCAACCAGCCGAAGAGCATGCCGCCCAGATGGGCGAAATGCGCGATGCTGACGACCGAGCCGGTGATGCCGAACAGGAGTTCGGCCACTGCGAAGATGACGACCATCCATTTGGCGCTCAGCGTAACCGGAGGGAAAAGGAGGGTTAATTTCGACTCGGGGAAAAGCATTGCGTAGCCGATGATGACTCCGTAGATGGCGCCGGAAGCTCCGAGCACGGGAGTCATCTTGAGGGCCGCATACGACTGCGCCGCAGTCGTGGAGCCTTCGGCCATGGCGGCCATATAGCCCTGGGCCTGCAGATACTCGACACCGGTATGCAGGGCGACTGCGCCGAGACCACAGACGAAATAGAAGATGAGGAACTTCCTCTCACCTATCATGCGCTCGAGCACGGAACCGAACATCCAGAGCGTGTACATGTTGAACAGGATGTGCCAGAAACCGCCGTGCATGAACATGTGGGTCAGTATCTGCCAGGAATGGAAATACGGCGAGGTAGGATAGAACATCGCGAAAGTCGACACCATGAAGTCCTCGTTGATGAGGGTTGCGATGAAGACTATAACGTTGATGATGATGAGGTTGCGGGTCACCTTCGGAACGCTGGACATGAAGCCTCCTCCGGAGGAACCGCCGTTATATGAATAGTAGTCAGGCATAGGCGATCAGAATTTCTTGTCGATATCCTCGACGGGGACGATGGTGATGATGCGGCGGCCGCGCGAGGTGAGCTCGGCGTTGCCGGAGGCGAATAGCGAGTCGATCAGATGCTGCGCCTCGAAGGGCGAGGAAGGCAGCTTGGCCGACGAGGCCCCGAGTATGGCGAACTTCTCCGCCAGGGACGAATGCATGGTCTCGGAGAGGGTGGCATGGCCTTCGGAAAGGATGAAAAGCAGGTCGGATACCATCGCTTCAACCTTGCCGCTCTCGCAGGAGAATCCGTCCGGCACTCCGTTCACCACGACGGTGTCATTGCCGAACGGGGTTATGTCGAAACCGAGGGACTTCAGCAGCCCTGCGTTCTCGTCGAAAAGGAGACGGTTCTCCACACCGACGCGGACCTGCTCGGGGAAGAGCGAGGCCTGCGACACATGCTCACCCTTGGAGAGGGCACGCAGGAAACGCTCGTACAGTATGCGTTCGAAAGCCCTGCGGATGTGCACTATCATAAGTCCGGAACGGGCCGCCGTGACGATGTACTTGTCCTTCACGGTCAGCACCTGTGTCGTGGGCAGGACCTTGGACTCGAACAGTTTGCCATAGTCCTCATGCTTGTCCACATACTGCGAAGTGCCCCCGGACTGACGGGCGGGAGCCGGAGCGGAAGTCGGCGAATAATTGGAAAAATCGTAGTCCGAAGGAACGGGCGCGGGCTCGAAAGGATTGTAATCCGGGTCAATGGCGACAGCCGGCGTGACGGAAGGCTTGTACTCTTCGAAACTCTTGCCGATCACCGGCATCTGGACGGCCGCGCCGTTGTCGAAATCGATGCTGGCGCCGAAAGAGTTGCGGCCGAGGGTTTCGCGCACGCAGGCATAAAGGGTGCGGAATACTAAGTTCTCCTCCTCGAACTTGATCTCCGACTTGGTGGGATGGATGTTCACGTCTACCGAACCGGGATCAACCTCAAGGAAAATGAAGTATGAGGGGGTGAGGCCTTCGGGGACGAATTCCTCATAGGCCTTCATGACGGCCTTGTGCAGATAAGGGCTGCGGAAGTACCTTCCGTTCACGAAGAAGAACTGGTTGCCCAGGGTTTTCTTGGCAGTGTCAGGACGGCCGACGAAACCCCTGACACACATAAGGGAAGTATCAGCGCTGATGTCCACAATATCTCCTGCGACATTGCTCCCGAGCAGGTCCAGTATCCTGAACTTGAGGGACTTGGCCGGCTTGAGGACAAAGACGTCGCGGCCGTTATGGGAAAGGGTGAAGGAGGCGTCCGGACGGGTGATGGCGATCCGGGTGAACTCCTCGACTATATGCTTGAACTCGACGTTGTCGGACTTGAGGAACTTGCGGCGCGCTGGGACGTTGTAGAAAAGGTTGCGCACGGCGAAGGATGAGCCGCAAGGGGCCGCCACCTCCTCCTGAGAGACCAACTTGGAGGCGGCGAAGACGACCTCGGTGCCGATCTCGTCTTCGGGACGGCGGGTGCGGAGAGTGACTTCGGCCACAGCTGCTATCGAGGCCAGCGCCTCGCCGCGGAATCCGAAGGTAAGTATGCGCTCCAGGTCCTCGGCCGTTGCAATCTTGGAAGTTGCATGACGCTCGAAGCAGAGCACTGCGTCGTCGGGGGACATGCCGCAACCGTCATCTATGACCTGGAGCAGCGTACGCCCGGCGTCGGTGACGACCACCGACACGCTGCGCGCACCGGCGTCCAGGGAATTCTCCATGAGTTCCTTCACCACGGAGGCAGGCCGCTGCACGACCTCGCCCGCGGCGATCATGTTGGCTACGTTGCCGGGCAGTATCCTGAGCGCCGGCATTACAGGAGAGAGTAGAACTTGAGGATGTAGAACAACACTCCCACCACGAGCATCAGGCCGACAAGGCCTATGATGCTCTGGGCTTTGTTCCCGGCACGGACGGACTTCTGGTAATGGCCGTCACGGAGCGAACCCTTGATGTACGAGCCGGGTACATAGCTCTCATCCTTCATCTCCTTGTCGAGCGTACCGTCCACATGTCCGAACTTCTGGCGCAGCTCGTCCTTCTCCTTGTCGTAGAAGATCGGCTTGTAGTCAAAAGAGTTGTGTTCCTGCTCTCCGAACCAGTTGAATAATCCCATAACAATGTGCGTTTATGATTTACAAAAATAGTGATTTTATTTGTAACTTTGCACAATCTTAAAACATCCGCCTATGTCTTTCATTGAACAAAGAGCCGCCCGCGAAGGACTTACTTTCGACGATGTCCTGCTCGTTCCGGCGTATTCGGACGTACTTCCGCGCGAAGTCTGCCTCACCAGCAGGTTCTCCCGCAACATCACCCTGAACATCCCCATCGTATCCGCAGCAATGGATACCGTCACGGAAGCCCCGATGGCCATCGCCATCGCCAGGGAGGGAGGTATCGGCGTCATCCACAAGAACATGTCCATCGCGCAGCAGGCCGACCAGGTCCGCCATGTCAAGCGCGCTGAGAACGGCATGATCACCGACCCCGCCACCATCACGGCGGACAAGACCGTCGGAGACGCCCTCGCCATGATGAGCGAGCTCAAGATCGGCGGCATCCCCGTCGTATCCGAGGACAACACCCTCGTGGGCATAGTCACCAACAGGGACCTCCGTTTCCAGCAGGATTATTCGGTCAAGATCGCAGACGTGATGACCTCCAAGGGTCTCATCACCCTGCAGAACACCGAGTTCTCCACCGAGAAGATCAAGTATACCCTGCTCGAGCACCGCATCGAGAAGCTCCCGATCGTCGACAAGGACTACAAGCTCGTCGGACTCGTTACTTATAAGGACATGGTCCGTCAGCAGAACCATCCCAACGCCTGCAAGGACGAGCGCGGAAGGCTGCGCGTCGCCGCAGGCATCGGCATCACCGCCAACGCGCTCGAGCGCGTCAGGGCACTCGTAGCCGAGGGCGTCGACGCCGTCGTGCTCGACTGCGCGCACGGCCACAGCAAGGGCGTCATCGAAAAGCTCAAGGAGATCAAGGCCGCATTCCCGGATCTCGACGTCGTCGTAGGCAACATCGCCACGGCCAAGGCCGCAGAGGACCTCATCGCCGCAGGCGCCGACAGCCTCAAGGTCGGCATCGGTCCCGGCTCCATCTGCACCACCCGCATCGTCGCCGGCGTGGGCGTACCGCAGCTCACCGCCATCTTCGACGTGGCCGACGTCGCCGCGAAACATGACGTCCCCATCATCGCCGACGGCGGTCTCCGCTACTCCGGCGACATCGTCAAGGCCCTGGCCGCAGGAGGCGACTGCGTGATGTGCGGTTCGCTGTTCGCAGGCACCGAGGAGGCTCCCGGCGAGACCATCATCCTCAACGGCCGCAAGTTCAAGACATATCGCGGAATGGGCTC
>JAFYZE010000142.1 GCA_017548805.1 Bacteroidales bacterium | reverse complement strand
AAGGAACTGACAGGCTCTCATGGCAATGTGGTTATACGAAAAAAGGGAAAGCTTAGTACATCGCACCGCTACGACCTCCTACCCTTGCTGCATTCCTACCCTGGGGGAGTTCAGAGGGAGCTGGTCGTGTACGACTTTCCCGATGCAAATATAGTGTTTTTTCGGATTCCGTCAAAAAAAGCCCTCTTATTGGGCGAGCAACGCCTTGGCGGCGGACTGGCCCGCAAGATAACCAGTACAGAAGGCGGTCTGGAGATTGTAGCCGCCTGTATCGGAATCCATGTCCATGACCTCGCCGCAGAAATAGAGGCCGGGAACGAGCCTTGACTCCATAGTTTTGGGCAGGAGTTCGTCGGTATCGACGCCTCCGGCAGTGACCACGCAGCGCTCATAGCCGACGAATCCTTCTATCGGGAAGTCCCACTCCTTCAATGCTTTGGCTATGCCGGAAAGGTTGACGAAGGCCTGCTGGGCTCCGACGCTGTACCGGCCGTAATTATCCTTGGTTCCAGCCTTGCGTTTGATCGTGACGATGTCGGGGTGAGCCGAGAGGAAGGCCGGAATCAACTCCCAGGGCATGAGTTTGCCGAGCATTATGCGGCATTTCTCCTTGTCGCCCTTGCCGTGGCTGCGGGAATCCCGGCAGACTTCGTCCCAAAGGGACTTGACCCTGCCGGAGAGTTCATCCGGCTCAACGCCGGGCTTCAGGTCAAGACGGAGAACAACTTTGGAGCCGTTGATGATGGCCTTGACACAGCGGCGGCTTAGCTGGAACCCTACGGGGCCCTCGATACCGCCGTCGGTGAAATCAATGTCTCCGAACTCGCTTTCAACCTGCGTTCCGTCGATTACCGCGGCAAGCGAAACATTCTTCAACTGTATGCCCGCCAGGGAGTTACCGAAATCAGAGAGGGGTGTACTGCGGTCTATATGGCCTTTGCCCCGGGAAATGGTCTCATCGGTCTTGTAGCCTTTCGGGACAAGCGCAGTGAGGGACGGGAAACAGGTCTTGATGCCATGGCCGAGGGATTTGGCCCAAGCCAGCCCGTCGCCTGTCGATCCCGTTCCGGGATAGGACAGGCCGCCGGTGGCGACGATGAGCTTGCGGCAGCGGTGCTCCAAGCCGTCGGCGGTATTGACCTTGAAACCGTCAGGCATGCGCACGATGCCCGTCACGGTACATTCGGTAACGACCTTCACCCCGTATCCGGTACAGGCTCGCAGGAGCGTATCCACGACGTCGGAGGCATGATACGAAGCAGGAAAAGCCCGGTCTCCCCTCTCGACAACCGTCTTCATGCCGTTGGACTCAAAAAAGTCCACGACGGCCTCGCTGTTCAGATTGTAGAACGAAGGCTTGATGAAGTTGGATTTGGAGCGGATATGCTGCGAAAAGGAGTTCCAGTCCTTGACATTTGTGAAGTTGCAGCGGCCCTTGCCGGTGATCATGATCTTACGGGCGGGACGCGGCATCTTTTCCAGCACCGTCACCTGCGAATCAGAGCCGTTGTCCACGAGACATTCCGCCGCTCCATATGCGGCCATGAGCCCCGAGGCACCGCCTCCGATGATCATGATCTCCGATTTCATATTCTTCAGTTTTTTTACAAAAATACTAAAAATTGCTTATATTTGCAGTCCCAAAAGCCACTTTAGCTCAGTCGGTAGAGCAGCGCATTCGTAACGCGCAGGTCGTCAGTTCAAGTCTGTCAAGTGGCTCCACCTGATGCAATGCCTGTAACCGTTATCGGCATTGCTTTTTTTATACCCGGCTTAACACTATCGTCCCATGAAAAGACTGATCCTACTTGCGGCAGCGGCAGTTCTGGCATTATCCTGCCATCCACGTCAAGGCTTCAACACATCTGCAGACCCTTCGATAAAGGAAGCGCTCGCACAGGTGAGCATCGACAGTGTCAGGACATATATCGACGACCTGGTCGAGTTCCATACCCGGCATACCCTCAGCACTCAGACCGACCCTGACAAGGGGCTCGGAGCGGCTGTGGAGTATCTGGAGAGGCAGTGCGGCCGCTGGGCGCAAAGCGCCTCCCCGAACCGCCCGAGGCCTCTCATACAGCGGGTATACTATACCGTGGGAGAGAACGGAGGACGGTATGACAGGGTCGTTTCTGTACCAGAACTGATGGTCACATTGCCCGGCACTTCCGCAACACGCGAGCTCATTCTGATGGCACACATTGACACCAGGGTATTGGACGTGATGGACTCAACCGCTTTCGCACCCGGTGCGGACGATGACGGCAGCGGTCTCGCCTGCCTGCTGGAGACGGTCCGCATACTGTCACAGATACCCCTGGAACAGACTGTGAAATGTCTTTTCGTATCAGGAGAGGAACAGGGCCTGGACGGTTCAAGGCATTTTGCAGCCATGGCCCGCGAGCAGGGCTGGCCTATCCAGGCAGTCCTGAGCAACGACATGATCGGAAACACCCGCGCCAGCGGCACTGAACTACACGAAGACCACAAGGTAAGGGTTTTCTCTGAAAGCCGTGATGGAGAGGACTCCGATTCGCGCCAGCTGGCACGCTATATCAAGGAAATGGCCGGCATCTATGTCCCCGAACAGGAAGTCGTGCTCAATTACCGTTCTGACCGCTACCGCCGCGGCGGCGACCAGCGTTATTTCCAACAGGAAGGTTTTACAGCCGTTCGCGTCTGTGAATACTGTGAAGACTATGAGAGGACCCATCAGGACGTCCGGATCGAAGAAGGGATAGATTATGGCGACCTTGCTTCCTATATAGATTTCCCCTACCTTGTACGGAACATCCGTATCAATCTCGCAGTTATAATGTCGCTGGCGAAAGCGCCGGAACGCCCCGCTAATGCAAGGATAGCCAATGCCAACGACCTGGACAACAATACTATAATCGCCTGGGAGCCTGTCACCGGCAAGGACGGACTTCCCGACCGGACTGTTTCATACCAGATCCTCTGCCGGGAGACTTCGCAGGCGGAATGGCTGCCGGCCATGCCTATGGGCCTTGACGACATGGTCGCTGCTCCGACCTCAAACGGGCAGATGGAATTCTCCTGCCCTTTAAGCAAAGACAACTACTATTTCGCCGTCCGCGCCGTATCAGCCGAAGGGCATCCCGGCCTGCCTGCGCTGGTGCAATAAGGTCAGAAAAGACCGGCGGCGGCGACTGCGCAGCGGATGCCGTCGATGGCGGAGGAAACGATGCCGCCGGAATAGCCCGCGCCTTCCCCGCAGGGGAAAACGCGCGGGGCCGCCGGGCACTGCAGCGTCTCCGGGTCGCGGACTATCCTCACGGGTGAGGAGGTCCGGGACTCGGTGCCAAGCAGCAGGGCACCGGAAGTATAGTATCCGCGTATCTTCTTGTCCACCAGAGGAAAAGCTTTCTGCAGACGGGCGGTCACCATCGGAGGCAGCACTTCGTGAAGAGGGACCGATACCACTCCGGGATGATATGATGTCTCGGGCAAGTCCTTCGAAACCCTGCCCTTGCAGAAATCCGTCATGCGCTGTGCCGGAGCGGCGAAAGGATGCGAGTCCGGTGCAGTCTTCTGCACCGCCGCATACATGCTCTTCTCCACGTCACGCTGGAAATTCAGCAGGGCGAAGGCTCCGTCGCCGGCATACTGCTCAGGAGTGTCCTCCGGTTCGATCTGGACTACGACGCCCGCATTCGCCCATCGGGAATTGCGGGCGGAATTGGACATTCCGTTCAGCACGACCGTTTCCTCCTCCGTCGATGACGGGACAAGTATGCCGCCGGGGCACATGCAGAACGAGAACACTCCCCTGCCGTCGACCTGCTCGACGAACGAGTATTCTGCGGCAGGCATCCCCGGAGAATAAGCCCCGTGATAGCGGGCGTCATTGATGAGCGACTGCGGGTGCTCTACCCGCACACCCAGGGCAAAGCCCTTGGCTTCGAGTCCGATCCCTTTGGAATCAAGCATTTCATATATGTCGCGGGCGGAATGGCCGGTAGCAAGTATGACGGCCCCGGCGCGGAAATCCCGGCCGTCGGCCGTGCTAGCACGCACGCCGTCAGCATCAATGGCAACATCGCTTACCCTCGCCCCGAAATGATACTCGCCGCCGTGCTCCTCGATGGTGCGGCGGATATTCTCTACCACTACAGGGAGTTTGTCGGTACCGATGTGGGGATGCGCGTCAATCAGGATTTCGGGCGAAGCGCCCATCTCCACGAGGCGGTAAAGCACCTCGCGGTTGTCACCGCGTTTTGATGAGCGGGTATAGAGTTTTCCGTCGGAAAATGCGCCCGCTCCCCCTTCGCCGAAGCAGTAGTTCGAATCGGGATCGAGGACACCGTCGCGCGAGAGCCGCGCCATGTCCGCCTTGCGGGCGTGGACATCCTTGCCTCGCTCGAGCACTACTGGCTTCAGCCCGAGGCTCAGGAGCTTCAGCGCGGCGAACATGCCCGCCGGACCTGCGCCGACGACGAGCACCTCCGGTGCGCCATGCACGTCGCGCAGCTCCGGCAGCCGGTATGGCTCGTATGTCTCGTCCGCGCCATAGACCTCCACCCGGTAGCGCCATACAGCCTTGCCTCTCGCATCGATGCTCCTGCGTGTGATCACGCATGTCTCCGACGGGAACCTGGCCTCGACCGTCCGCCTGACATCTTCCGCCTGCAGACCTTCCTTCAACGGGACTGTTATCTCGATCTCTCTCATGCTAAGGCAAAGTTAATGTTTTTCCCGCAGGTTACCGCCGGTTCTGCCGCGACATGCGATGGTCAGCGGGCGACCGGCTTGGCGGCATCGAGCCACGCCGTAATACCGCCATCAAGGTTCAAGACACGCTTGAAGCCCGCCTTGCGGAGCTGGCAGGCAGCGTTGGCGCTTCGCTTGCCGCTGCGGCAGTAGACCGCGACAGGCCTGTCCTTGTCCAGGCGTGCCTTGCACTGCTCGATGAAACTATCCTCATAGACGTCAATGTTGATGGCGCCGTTGATGTGCTGTTCTGCGTATTCTTCCGGCGTCCTGACATCGACTAACTGTACAGCACCGTCCGCGATTGAAGACTGGAAGTCATCGGGCGACAAAGTCGTAAATCTCTGGGCGCTGCACCCGGCTATTCCCACCAGTGCAGCCAATATGGCTGTAATCCTTTTTCCCATGATATTCTTTTGAGTTAAAAGTCGGCGATACGCGAGACGGGAGCGACGTCGAGAGGGCAGCGCTCCCCTGCCAGATAGTGGAAATAGCCGGCGATGGCAATCATCGCGGCGTTGTCCGTAGTGAACTTGAACTCAGGCAGATAGGTGTTCCAGCGGCGCTTGCGGCCTTCCTCCTCGATGCGGCGGCGGAGTCCGCTGTTGGCGGCCACTCCCCCTCCGATAGTGATCTCGCGGATGCCGGTCTGCTTCGCTGCCTTTATCAGTTTGTCCATCAGGATATCGACCAGCGTTTTCTGGAACGAAGCGCAGATGTCTTCCTTGTTCTTTTCCATGAAATCCGGGTCCTTGGCCATCTCGTCACGGACGAAATACAGCAGTGAGGTCTTGATGCCGCTGAAGCTATAGTCCAGACCGGGTATGTGGGGCTTGGCGAACTTGAAACGCTCGGGGTCGCCCTGTGCGGCCAGCTTGTCGATGATAGGACCACCGGGATAGCCCAGCCCCATCATCTTCGAACACTTGTCGAAAGCCTCTCCAACAGCATCGTCTATGGTCTGGCCGAGGATCTCAAAATCCAGGGGGCTGTTCACCTTGACTATCTGTGAATTGCCTCCGGAAACCAGCAGGCAGAGATACGGGAAAGACGGCTGGCGGTTTTCCTTGTCAAACTGCTTGACGAAATTGGCAAGCACATGGCCTTGGAGATGATTCACCATGACCAGCGGTATGTCCAGGGACACGGCGAGCGCCTTGGCAAAGGAAGTACCGACAAGCAGCGAGCCCAGAAGGCCCGGCCCGCGGGTAAAGGCTATGGCCGAAAGGTCCGACGCCTTGACCCCGGCCCGCGAAAGGGCCTCGCTCACGACCGGAACGATGTTCAGCTCGTGGGCCCTGGACGCGAGCTCCGGCACCACTCCTCCGAAGGAGCGGTGTACGTCCTGGCTGGCGATGACGTTGGAAAGAAGGTAACCGTCCTTGAGGACAGCCGCCGAAGTATCGTCGCAGGAAGACTCGATGCCGAGGATCAGATCGGACATAAACTCATTTTTCTGAAATCACGGTGGCAAAGTTAGCAATTATTACGCGATTTATTTACTAAATTTGTAGGTT
>JAFYZE010000141.1 GCA_017548805.1 Bacteroidales bacterium | reverse complement strand
TTATCGCCACGACTTTCATCGCTTCAATCTTCATATCTGTTATTCTCCAGAGAAATCAACGTTTTCAAATGCTAAGGTAGGAATAAGTTTTGATTTGCAAGGCCTCGCATCGTCTCCGGCGGCCAGCAGGCCGTTCCAGAGTGTGACGAGGTTGCCGGTCATGAGCATCTCGCTCACGGGACGGACTATCTTGCCGTCCTTGAACTCGAAACCCTCGATGCCGAAAGAATAATCGCCTGTGGCGGAATTGGAATTGCCACCGTTGAATCCGGTCACGAGTATGCCATCGCCGCACATCGCCAGGATCGCGGCACGGTCGAGTCCCTTGCGGGGCCATGGCACGACCTTGGGACGTATGGCGTCCTCGACGGTCGGATCCATTTTCATCTTTGCGGCCATGTAGGTGTTGATGAAATACTCTTTCACCACGCCATTCTCAACGACGGGCCTCTCGCGTGTAGCGACTCCCTCGGAGTCGAAAAGGCGGGAACCGCTCTCTCCTGGACGGCGGCATGCGTCCATGACGGTCATCCCTTCGTGGAACACTTTCTTGCCGAGCGTGTCCATCAGGAAGCTGTTGTTCTGCTGGAGTGCGTAGCCACCGAGCGCGCTCAGAAGGGGGGTGACGAGCCTTGAGGCACATTCGTTGTCGATCACGCAGCGGTATTTGCCGCTTGGAAGGGCGCGGGGTCCTATCTGCGCCACTGCGCGCTCCAGCGCGACTGCGCAGATGCGGTCCGCGCCAAGCTCTGCCAGCCTGGGCGTGGAGTTCCACCAGTAGCCGCTGTATTTGTTGCCATCGGCATCCTTTATTGTCATTTCCACGCCGTATTCGAAGGAAGATTCGGTGTGGCGGCAGTGCAGTCCCTGAGTGTCCATCACGAGGGTGTCGAAAACACTGTCGGAATACTCGGCCTCCTCGGAAACTAGAGTCCATGAGGGAGTTGCTTCAGTCCCTTTGAATATCGAAGCCCCCAGGGCGATATCAAGACGTTTCCCAGCATCCATTCCGAGGCTGGCCGTGTCGTAGAGCCCGAGTTCCGTACCGTTGACTGCGTCCTTTGCGGTCCTTTCCGGTGCGGGGAGGTCCCTGCAAGGGTCCTCCGCCAGCAGGCGAGCAGTGCCCAATGCCTTGTCGACGAAATCATCCAAGGCATTGTCTTCCAGTTTGTTGATGGAGAAACTGCCGTATCTGCCGTCCACGAAAAGGGCGAGGCTTATGGACCGGTCAAGGCAGTGAGTCACCTTGTCGACCTCACCGTTGAGCGTGCCGATGAGGTCCATGCAGCTCTTGTTGAGCGTCACGCGCGCCTTCTGCGCTCCCTTTGCGAGAGCGGTTTCAAGGCATCTTGCAGCCAGCGCGATCTCCTGTTCTGTAAGCCTGTAGTCCATTACTCTCCTCCCACTGTCAAATTGTTCACGAGCACCGTAGGTATGCCGCACGAGACGGGGACGCTCTGCTCCTTGCCGCAGGTCCAGGTGCCGTTGTCTATCTTGAGGTCATCAGCGACGGCTTCTATGTCCGCAAGTGCCTGCGGGCCGTTGCCGATGATGTTCACGTCCTTCACGGGCATGGTCAGGCGGCCGTCCTCGATGAGAAAGCCGCTTTTGACATAGAAGGTGAAGTCGCCTTCGCCTATCTTGACCTGTCCGTTGGCGAACTGGTCGACGTATATGCCTTTCTTGACGGACGCGATGATGTCCGCGGCCGTTCCTTCGCCGCTTTCCATGTATGTGGCGCGCATCCTGGGGATGGGGTTGTAGCGGAAGGACTCCCTGCGGCCGTTTCCGGTGGGGGCGACTCCGTAGTACTTCGCGCTGATGCGGTCGTGCAGATAGGACGTCAGTAAGCCATCCTCTACCATCACCGTGTACTGGCCCGGCACGCCTTCGTCGTCGAAATTGACGGCTCCGCGGTTGCCGCGGATCGTGCCGTCGTCGACGATAGTGATGCCCTTGCGGCAGATCCTGCTACCCATCTTGTCCGAGAATACCGACTGTCCCTTGCGGTTGAAATCCGCCTCAAACGCGTGACCCATGGCCTCGTGAAGCAATATGCCGGAGGCCCCGGCACCCATTACGACGGGCATCCTGCCGCCCTTGGGGCGGCGTGCGGTGAAGCGCTCGTCGATGCCCTCGACGGCCTGGCAGGCAAGCTCTTCGAGCAGCGCTCCGTCGAGCATCTCGGCACCCATGCGGAAGCTGCGCGAGACGGACTTCGTCTCTATGGCGTCTCCCTGGCTGAAAACCACCGAGGCGACGAGGCTCCCCATGGGGCGCGTGTCGTATTTCATTTCCTCGAAGGAGTTGAAAGTCAGGATGTCACTTACCTGCGAAGAGAGCATGGCTATGACCTTGACGACGCGTGTGTCCTTGGCGCGGATGAGGCTCTCAAACTTCTGGAGCAGAGGCAGATGCGCGGAGACATCGGCGGTACGCCAGTCCTCCCGCATAGGGTAGCGGTCAGCGGCGGGATTGGGCCGGCCGAAGTGCCGGTGGTCGCTGGTGCGGCGGTCGCCGCCTATGGCGCAGCCGGCGGTGATGGCCGCCGCCGCGCGGGCCGCCGCCCGCATCGAGGCCGGGTCCGTGCTCTCGGAATAGGCGTAGCCGGTCTTCTCTCCGCAGAGCACGCGGATTCCGACGCCGTAGTCGATGTGGAAGCCTCCGGAGGAGACTTCTCCGTCCCGGAGCAGGATGTCCCTGTATGAGGTGTTCTCGAAGAACAGGTCACAATAGTCCCCGCCGCTCTTCAGCCCTTCGGCCGTGAGCGAAAGAAGTTCCTCTTCCGTGACCTGGAAAATGTCGAGATAGTATCGTTTATCGTTGATCATCGTCCTTGTCTTGTCCTTCCGCAGCCATTTCCGGATGGGCGATGGCCCACGTAAGCTCGTATTTCTCGCTGTCCTTGATGTGGACTATGTCCTTGCTCCCTTCAGCTATGACCGTGAAAGGAGTCTTGGAATTGTCCGCCAGTATCCAGCGGTCGCACTCGGGAATGTACTCGTCGAAGAAATACTTGAGCCCCATCAGGTACCTTCGGCGTATGATGGGCTCAGGTGTATTGTGTCCTCCGGAAAGGACCCTGTCATGTACGCGTGCTATGGCCAGCTCAGGCGAATTCAGCCACAGGTAGATGAGCGTGACGGTATAGCCGTTGGACTTGGCCTCGAGCAGCATCCTCAGCAGCGAACGCGTAGCCAGGGTGCTCTCGATGCAGAAATCCTCTTTCCTGTCAAAGAGATATTTGATCCTCATCAGCATGTAACGGCCCGCGGAAACGGAAGCCGAGTCAGGGTCGAAGGGCGCGATGCTCTTGGCGAACTCGTCGGAGTTCACATACTGCGTACACTCGAGCATTTCCGGCAGGACTGAATACGAGGCCGTAGTTTTGCCGGAGCCGTTGCACCCCGCTATGATGAAGAGCCTAGGCATCCTTCTCCTTGTCGATGTCGTATCCGAACAAGGCGAAGTCGCCGAGGCATGGATCGTCGGGGAATATGTCGCGGAAGGAGTCGGTGATCTCCATGGCGGTGCGGAGGTCTTTCTGCCTGCGCCTGGTCAGGCCGCATGCGACGGCCCTGGCATAGACATGCACGTCCAGCGGGATGATCAGGTCGGTCTTCTTGGTTTTCTTCCAGAGGCCGAGGTCGACCTTGCCGTCGTCGCGGACCATCCAGCGCCGCATCATGTTGATTTTCTTGTTCGGCGCCTTGAAGTCGGACTTCTGGCGGAAGATGGTGGTGCGGAGTTCATCCTGCGTAAGAGGCTCAAGGGAACCATGCCAGAAGTACCACTCTTTCAGCCGTTTGCAGATCCTGGCGACATCGCTCCACTTCGTGGTGCGGTGGATGCTCGCATCCTCGTCGCGCCAGTCGCCGGCCTTGACATAGTCGAAGGGGCGCCACTCCATTTCCTCGAAGAGGCGGTTGCAGTCACGCACGATCATCTCGCGCCTGCCCCACGCAAAATGCGCGGCGAAGAGCGCGGCGATCTCGACATCCTGCAGTACGGCCCGGCCCTCCGCCATGTCCTGCGCAAACTTGCGCGGGAACATGACGGGGTCCTCCTGGAAGTATACCGGATCGTTGTATTTTTCAGCCCATTCGATGAGCTGTTGCTTGACGGACTCTTTCATCTTTTATTTTACGGGGATGTTCTCCAGGACAGCCTTGAGGAAGTCCCATGCCTTCTGAACCGAAGGGATGTTGGCCCTTTCGTCAGGGGAGTGGGGACTCAGCAGGGTGGGGCCGCAGGAGACCATGTCCCAGTCGGGATATATGCCTCCGAGGATGCCGCACTCGAGTCCGGCATGGATGGCCATCACTAGAGGCTCCTTGCCGTAGAGATCGTTGTACACCTTCTTCATCGTATGGAGGATGGGGGAGGCGTTATTGGGTGCCCAGCCGGAGTATCCGCCTTCGAACTTGACCTTGGCGCCGGCGAGTTCGAATACGGACTCGAGCTTCGTGGCGAGGAATTCCTTGCCGGAGTCGACCGAACTGCGCATCAGCGTGATAACGGAGAATTCGCCCTTTTCGATCCTGACCATCGCGAGATTGTTGGAGGTCTCGACGAGGCCCGGCATGGCGTCGCTCATGCGGTCGACACCGTCGGGGCAGGCGAGGATGGCGCGGATGAAGCGTAGGGCGTCCGCCTCAGGGACATACTTGCAGTCGTCGCCGTGTTCGCAGCATTCGCCTTCCTTGCACTCATAAGGCTTGAAGATGAACTCCATGCCCGGATCGGTGACCGCGTGCTCGTTCTTAACTTCAGCGGAAACCTTGTCGATGACGGCTTGGGCCTTGGCTATGCCGTCCTCGGGGACATAAAGGGTGGCGAAAGCCTCGCGCGGGATGGCGTTGCGCAGGGTGCCTCCCTCGAGGTCTATGAGCTTCACGCCGCAGTCGCGCAGGAGCGGCAGCAGCACGCGGGCCGCAACCTTGTTGGCGTTGGCGCGGCAGAGGACGATGTCCATGCCGGAATGTCCTCCCTGGCAGCCCTTGACGGCGAATTCGTAGCAGGCATAGCCCTTCTCGGGCCATGGCTGCGGCTCGTACTTGGCGGATGCGATGGCGTCGAGGCCGCCGGCGCAGCCGACATAAAGCTCGCCTTCGGTCTCGGAGTCGAGGTTGATGAGGATGTCACCCTTGAGGATGCCCGGCTCGAGGGCGCGCGCGCCGGTCATGCCGGTCTCCTCGTC
>JAFYZE010000140.1 GCA_017548805.1 Bacteroidales bacterium | reverse complement strand
TACCGCAAGCCTTACCAGACTGAGCTCCCGGTCCCGTTCCTCGGCGATTTCGACTGGACGGGACAGCTCCTGAAGGGCTCCCTGGAGTACATCGACTACATGTCAGAGCACATCTATCCCAACTCCGGCGCATACTTCGACGATGCCACCGACAGTTGGGTCCCCTGCCAGTTCGACTTCATGGAATCCATCCGCCTGGCAGCGAACAGGGTGAAGAACTCCGCCGAGTCCATGGACAAGTACGAGGAGATGATCCCGGGCGTCAAGGAGAAGCATGTGCCGTACTGGATAGATGAATGGGCCGGCGGCCGCGGCCGCGGCTTCCATGGCACCATCGGCGCAGCCGTAACCCTGCATGAGATGTACCGCTACAGCTATTACGTGATGATGGCCGGTATCACCAGCGTCGGCAGCCTTTACACCTATGACGACAACAAGGCCACCATCAGCTCAACCGGTCTGCTCTTCAAGCTCCTTATCGAGCATCTGGGCGACCTCCCGCTGGGCCTGACCGGCAATTCCCCGCAGAAGGCTATGCGCGGCACACCCTTCGTGGACATTCCTCTGGAGCCGTCCGGCAGCCCGACTTATCCACTGGATATCATGGCCACCAAGGACAGCAAGACCGGGAAAGTGATTGTATCTGTCGTCAACCCGACCGAAGAGGCACAGCGTTTCGCCCTGAAGTTCGACGGCGGCGTACCGGACCCCAAGTCCAAGGTCACGGTATATGCCCTCGCCCCGGAACAGGGCACTGACGCCAACACTCTGGACAATCCGAATGTCATCACCGTCCAGACCCGCACCGAGAAGCTGAACACCAACGTCACCGTCCCGGCACACAGCGTCATCCTGTACGAATACACCCTCAAATAACGGTGTGCAAGCTGATTTCTAAGTATATGGGAGTGCCGGTACTTGTATCGGCACTCTTTGCTGCTAACCCATCTTGACCTGACAGAACTATGTGGACAAAACCTTGGAAAATGAAGGAAGGATTCCTCATCGGAGGAGGACTTATAATTGTGGGGCTGCTCCTGCAGCTGGCCGTAGGACCCGTAGACTGGAGCTTCTTCGCGGCTCCGGTCAATTACATCGTGATGGCCCTGCTGCTCGCGCTCATATGCGCGATGTTCCTGCTCCGAAAGAAGGTTTATGTCTTCGAATGGATGATGCACTTCACGGCCGCCGTCCCCTGCCTGTGCTATGCTACGGGGCTCACGATAGTGATGGGCCTCACTGTCCAGACGAGGCATGGCGGCATCCCATGGCTGTCCCAGATGCTGCAATTCTGGCCCTTCGTCCTGATATGGACATGGATGATGGTTATAGCCGGACTTGCCGCCCTGAACCATCTCCTGCGCTGGAAATGGCGTGAGATTCCTTTCATTGTCAACCACTTGGGTGTATTCCTCGCCATCGTATGCGCCACACTCGGCAATGCCGATATGCAGGAACTCCTGATGACGGTCTTCGAGGGGACACAGGAAAGCGTGGCGGTAGACGAAAATGGGAAAGGCCACGAACTGGACCTGGCCGTCGAACTGCACGATTTCTCGATGGACCGTTACGAAAACGGGGCTCCCAAACGCTTCGCTTCCGATGTCTCGGTCCATACGAAAGGAGGCCAGACCATAAACGGGACGGTGGAGGTGAACAAGCCCCTGAAGGCGGAAAGCTGGAAGATCTACCAGTACGACTATGACGCCCGGCGCGGACCTGAGAGCCAATACAGCGTATTCTTGCTGGTGCGGGACCCGTGGCTTCCCGGCGTATATCTGGGCATCTTCCTGATGCTGGCAGGCGCACTTTGCCTGATCGTGCAGGAATACGCGCCTAAGCGCAAATGGGTGCTGCTGGCGGCACTGGTCCTGACCGTTCTGTTTACATTCCTGACCGTGTCACGCATGGGACCTTCCGCGATATCACAGCCGCCGGCGCTGCAGAGTCCTTGGTTCATCCCGCACCTGATAGTGTACATGGCCGGATACGCGATATTGGCCACGGCAACGCTCATGGCCATATACCGGCTTGTCTTCAAGAAAAAGGACGAAGAAGTGGAGATGGGCATTACAGACGGCCTTGTATATGTCGGACTGGCGTTCCTGACCATCGGGATGCTGTTCGGCGCCCTGTGGGCCAAGGAGGCCTGGGGCAATTACTGGTCATGGGACCCCAAGGAGACCTGGGCGGCCATAACCTGGCTTTGCTATCTGGTGTACCTGCACTTCCGCAAAGCCAGGCCTTCAGAGTGGCGCACCGCCTGCTGGATGCTGCTTTTCGCTTTCGTCTGCCTCCAGCTCTGCTGGTGGGGCATCAACTATCTCCCGTCAGCACAAGGCAACAGCGTCCACACCTACAACTCGTAGTTCTACCTTCCTCCGGGCCGGCCGCCTCCAGGGCCGCCGCCTCCGGGAAAACCGTTGCCGCCCGTGTAGTTGCTGAGGGAAACGGAGGATCCTCCGGAGATGCCCTCAGTGGCCCAAACACCGTTACATTTGCCTTCACCGCTTATGCTAACCCCTTTGTATCCGCTGGAAAGCGATGGGGCCGAAACGATGACATTGGAGATGTTGGACGGGGCCTTGAAGGCCGCGATGAAGGATTTGCCGTCATGGAGGGCGTTCCAGGCGCCGGCAGTGCCGCTCATGCTGTAGACATTCTGCGAAGAGGAGTATCCGCCTTCCAGGCCGCCATAGGCCACCACAGTTGCTCCGGCATTGATATACAGTTTCTTGCCTTCCTCCGTATTGGCGTCAATTGCCACTTCAGGAGTTCCTTTGGTACAGATGGCCATCAAGAATCCGCCATTGAGATTGGTGTTGCCGTTGGAGTCCGTGGCGTCGTTGCCCGATGAGAATGCATATACGAATCCGTTGTTCACGGTCAGGTCGCCCTGGCAGTTGATGGCATCGTCGCTGGCGGATGTGACATGAGTCTCACCGCCGTCAAAGACAAGGTCACCCTTAACCTCCAGGCCTTCGCCGTTTGAGCTGTTCACTACAATGGTTCCGCCGCTGATGACAAGCTTGCCGGCATTGCCCGTTACCTTGGCGCGGTCCCCGCTGCCTTCCTTGGTCACCCATCCGATCTTGATGCCCTTGGCAGACACGTCGTTGACCTCGCGTCCGGTGGTAGTGACCGTAAGGGTGCCGCCGGAGATATAGCTGTCGGAAAGGGTATGTTTCTCGGCATCGAAGTCATAGCTTCCGGCATTGATGCCCTTGCCGCCGTCGCCGGTGTTCTTGATGGTAAGGGAACCGCCTGTCATGGCGAAATAATTGTCGGCCTTCACGCCGGCCGTGCCCGAGTATTCGGCATCTTCCTCATCATAAGCCACGCCGCCGGTGACGGTGACCATGTGCGTACCGCCCTCCACCAGGACGTAATCGTCAGAGGTGATGCCTTTCTTCATGGCCGCGGCCAAAGAAACCACCAATGAGCCGTTCGAGAGCTGTACATAGTCCTTGCCCTTGAAAGCGTGTCCGGCACTGCTGCCGGCGTTGACCTTGATTGTAGGATTGTCCATTATCCGGATATAGTCATCCGATGCGATGCCGGATTTGTCCTGCGCGTTGAGCGCGTTGACAGTAAGCAGGCCGCTGCCGCTGAATATGAGCTGCGCCTCGCTGAAAAGGACCGACTTCTGGTCCTCCTCCCCTTCCTTTTTATAAGTCGCCGATGCGCTGTCGGAGAGGGTGTTGGCACCCTTGACCACGATGAACGTGCGCTTCTTGTTCTGGTTGTTGAGCGCAGCGCCGTCCGGGTTGGTGATGTTGGCCCCGTTCAGGACGATCGCCTGTTTCTTGGCCCCGTACACTTTGAAGAAACCGTTGGAAGTAGTTCCGGTGAGTTCGTAGATGAGCACTTCGCCGCCGGTGTTGTTCACCGTGACCTTATTGCCGTCAACTGTGACATAGCCATAAGTATCTCCACTTACAGAAGCATCACCCGTTTCGGAGTAATTGATGGTGATCCGGTCCTTGAATTTGGTGTTCGAAATATCGTCGTCAGACGAGGGGTCACCGGTTGACTCGAAGGTGAGCGACCCATCGCCGGGCTCGCTCCCGGATGTGCTCAGAACCGTCAGGACATAGGAATCACTGGATGCAGAATACGTCTCATTTGCCGCAGAAGAAGCGGTTATCAAGGTCGAACCGGCGGCAACCAGTGTGATGGCGCCGCTTGCATTGACGGTGGCGACTTCGGGTCGCGAAGACTCGTAGGTAACGCCTACGCTGTAAGTATTCGTGAGCGTCGGGAAATTGTTTTCAGCGCCGATCGTTGCTTCGAAAGAGTCGGCGCTCCACGCCAGGGCTGGATCCTTAAGGTTGGATACCGTCTGCTGTTCGCCGGGCATCTCACCCGGTTCGAATGGACTGAAAGGGAAATCATCCTGCTCGCAGGCCGTTGCCGCGAGAGTTATGCCAACAATGAATATGAATATCTTTTTCATGACTCGAGGGGGTTTTAGTAAATGCCTTCCCCTACAACCAACAATCAAACCAGAACCAACCCTGAAAGGCGTCTATTCAGCGAACGCCGCGAGTTCTTCGGCGAACGCCAACATAAAAATAAAAAAAAAGAATGTATTTTTGTAAACAGGCTTGTATATGAAGACACTGCTTCCATTGCTGATCTTGGTTCTTATCCACCATTTCTTTCTGGCACCACTCATCAGGAAGAAGCTTCCTCTGTATATAGGCCTCACGGCGGCATTGCTCATTCTGTTCGGTGTTTGGTGTTTCGTTTCGGAAACCCGGCCGGAAGGCCCGCCCCCTCCGGAGTGGCGGACAGGGATGGCCCCTCCGCCTCCGCCGGAGTTCGACGGCAAGGGGCCCATGCGTCCGGAGTTCATGAAACTGATTATGGGAATCCTTGTAGTAGGTGTGGACCTGGGAGCATACTTCTTCGTTGAGTCAAAGCGCAAGGAAAGGAGGGTGAAGCATCTGCAGGCCCAGAACCGGGAGATGAAGGCAGCGCTTTCCGCACAGGCAACAGATCCCATCCTGCACTTCAAGGCTGATTACCGCACGGTCAATGTCGATGTCCGCAAGATTGTCCTTGTGGAAAGCATGAGCGAATATGTCAAGATCTTCCTGTCCGACTCGGAGGAACCCGTCGTTGTACTTTATAGCCTGAAACGTCTCATAGAGCAACTGCCTGCAGACCGTTTCATGCGTATCCACCGCTCCTATATCATTTCGCTGGACCATATAGCAGAAGCGTCACGGACCAGTGTCCGGCTGGACAACGGACGGTCATTGCCCGTCGGCGAGCTATACCGTCCCGCCTTTTCGGAATATCTTGCCTCCTGCTAGGCAGGCAAACAATACGACTTTATTATGAAAAATAGACTTCTAATCCTGGCCATAATGGCCCTGACAGCAATGGCTTGCACAAAGAAAACCGAACCGGTCGTAACACTTGACAAGTGCGACATCACCCTGAACGGGATCACTTTCACCAATTCAATCAACGGCGCCGCGGAACTTGTGTCCGAGGCCGATGGCGTGATCACTTTTTCGGCGGAGCCGCATACGGACTATTTCCGCGCTCCGAACGGCAGGGTGCTGGACAACGCCCCTATCCTCCTGACGGAGATCGACAACACCAGGCCCTTTACTTTCAAGGGCCATCTTACGCCCGGCTTCACCGAGAAGGGAAGGTTCAATGCCGCCGCGCTATATGTGTTCTCCAGCCCGCTCATGTGGCAGAAGTTCGCTTTCGAGCAGGACATGCGCGGCCTGCACAAGGTAGTGTCAGTAAGGACCATGGAAACTTCGGACGACAACAACCATGACACCATCATGGAAAGTCCCTCCCTCTGGTACAAGATCTCGTCGGACGGCACGACCATGGCTTTCTATTTCTCACTGGATGGACAGGCATGGAACCTCATCCGGACCTATCGGAACAATTATCCCGAAAAGGCCTGGCTGGGTATAAGCAGCCAGGCCCCGGGAGACGATCCGTGCGTAAGTACTTTCGACAGCCTGTCCCTAGTCTTCGGAACGGTCGGAGACTTCCGGCTGGGACAGGAGTAAAATCCTAAATATCCGGCGGAACATCGCCGTTGTCTTCATTCAGGTTGTAGGCCTTGATCAGGTAGGAAATCTCCGGATCGAGGTTGCCCCTGTGTACGAATGAAGGATCCTGGCCGCAGGCGCGCAAGTAGCGCTCGACGGCTTCCTCCTCATTGCCCATCCTGGCGTTGAGGATGGCAATGAGGTAGTTCACCGAAGCGGAAGGATACATCTTCGAGAGGATGTCCATGGCGCTCCAGTCGCGGTCCAGACCCATGTAGGCGATGGCGGTGTTGAAGTCCTCATAAGGCCTCAACAATGCCAGGGCAGCATCGTAATCCATGTTCAGCAGGGCGTTGACTCCGCGCATGTAGGTGGAGTCGAGGACCGTGGTGTGGATGGTGTCCTTGACCATGTCCTTGCGGTGCATGTGGAAATCGAACGCGACCGATCTCAGCTTGGGATAGAGCTCATCCCTCAGGTAGGGATAGAAGCGCTCCCGACCCAGCAGGGCTTCCCTGCCGTCCAGGTCGGGTACGCGGTGCAGGAGCTCATACCGCGACTTGTCGCCCTCGGTAAGGTAATCATCAGCGTCCACGAGGATGTCCAGGCGGTCCCAGTTCTCGCCGCGGTAGCGGCTCAGGAACGGGATGCGGACACGCTCGGCGCGGACGCGGCGGCCGGATTCGTCATAGCGGACCGTACGGTCCAGCGAATCCTGCAGCGCCTTGATCTGCTCATCGAGATAGCGTGAGATGGACTCGCTGCGGGCTTTGGAGAGCCTCATGTTGAAGCTCTCGCGCCCCTCCGGCGAAGCATAGGCCGTGACGATGATGGAGTCGAGCAGGTAAGTCTCGTTCTCGAGCAGGGCCGCGAGCGTGCGGCGTATCCGCCCGAGCTCGCGGCGGTTGTTGCCAAGCTCCAGGTCGATATTGCTCTTGCCCACCTTGAAGTCGATGTTGCTCGTGGTGTTGGCATCTGCATGGCGTTCGATGACCTTGGTCATGTAGCGCTCCGTCTGGTCCGTAAGGCCGGACACGGAGCTGATGTAGAACGTCAGCGGATCGCTCTCCGGTATCTCATAGAGCTTCCTGTCCTGCTCGTAGATGTCGCCCGAAAGGACGATATCCACCTTGCGCAGGCGCGGGCGGGTCGCGATGGTCTGGACATAATTGTAGATGAAATCGCCCTTCTTGTCCACCACGACGGTGTCCAGACGGATGCCTTCGGTCACGATAGGGACCTTGACGTACTTGGCGTACATCTCGTCCATCTTTTCCTTGCGGCGCTCGTTCATGCTGCGGGCGATCTGGTTGGTGTAGTGCTCCACCGCTTCGCGCTCGGACACGCCGTACATCGTGTAGAACTGCTCGTCCGACACGAAGGTGCTGTCCGTCTTGAAGGCGTACAGCTGGGGGATATTGCGGCGGAGGAATATCTCCAGCGCCCTCATATTGACGAAACGCGTCGAGTCCTCGACGATGCGGGACAGGAAGCGCTCATACTGCTGGTAGCCCCTGAGCTGGGCCTTGCGGTAGCCGTTGCCGGTGATGATCACTGGCTCCAGGCGCTCCACGTCGCCCAGCATGTACATGTCGGGATAGAAGCGGAGCTGCCACTTGCTGTCCTGCATGGCTGCCGGTACTATGATCTGGAATGCGAGGTCGACCTTGCCGTGGCGCTCCGCGATGTTGCGGAAGCGCGCGGTAACCATGGCCGCGTCGAGGGTCTCGGTCGCCACCATGTCGCCGGTCTCCTCGTCGCGGAAGGCCTTCATGATCATCAGTTCGCGACCGTCGTCATCCTTGATGCGAAGGGTGTCGCGCATGGTCTGCACCTGCTTGACCTCCGGGACATACACGTCCTTTCCAAGGACGAGCGAGGCCGCGGGGTCTCCGCTCCTGATGGCGGCGAGCTTCCTCTGCGAGCCGCACGAGTGCGCCATCGCCAGGCCCGCCAGGGCTGCTATGATAACTGCTGTCTTGACTTTCATCTAGAAAACGTATACGAAGCTGAGTGAAACCTGGTCGGGATAGATGAACTTCTTGCGGCCCTCCTCCCTGACGAAATTCTTTTCCGGGCTGCTGTAGAACCCGTATTCCTTGAACACTCCTGCCCATCCTCCGACACCGAGCTCAAGGTTGAAGTGCTTGGAGAGCATGAAGGTGTAGCCGGCGGACAAGCCGCCTCCGAAGCCGTTCCGGCCCTCCTTGAGTGCGGCCCTCCAGATGCCGGTATTGGAGAAGGAATGCATGTACTGCGCCTTGGCGGCGATCCAGAACCCGGAATTGACATACCAGGGCCAGTAGCGGACTCCGAGGTACGCGGTCTGCTGCTGGTTGCGGACGATGGCCTCGGGATCGTGGGTGGTGAACTCCCATGGATTGTAGCGGCCGCCGGCGACCAGGGAGAAATGCTGCGATACGGACAGCCCCACCTCGGCGTTGACGGTGCCGAGGGCGGCCCAGTCCAGGACATTGGTCTGGACGGTCCATATCTGGGCGGCGGAGGTCAGGGGCAGGATCAGTCCCAGAACTCCTATGAGTAACAGTCTTTTCATCTCGCGCCCTCCATTATTCGCCGGATTCTTCGCGCTTCGCGAAATTGACGACACGCACCTTCGAACGGCCGTTGCCGTCGTTGACGGTCACATAGATATAGCCGTTCTCGGGGAAGACCGCGGGACAGATGACGTCCACGAAGCCCGCAGTAGCCGAGGTGCGGCGAAGGGCCGTCTTGAAACGGCCGTCCGTGCCGGCGACCACCATGGCCTTGTCGGCGGCGGTACCTGTCACGGTGTAAGCGATGGATACCGTGTCGCCAGGAGCGATGGCGACGGCGGCGGTGTCGGCGAGGGCGCTTCCGTTAACGGAAAGGGTGAGATCGAGGTCCATGAAACGCGGCAGGGTGATCACAGTGGTGGTGTCCGCTGCGAGCGTAAGCTCGACACGGTCTTCCAGGATGTTGATTTTGGAGAATATCTCCTTGGCGTTGTCGCCCTTGGCTTTCCACGCAGTGGTCTCCCAAGTCTCGCCTCCATCCCAGGAGATGACCCAGTAGCCTTCCTGGATATCAAGCTTCGGAGTCTTGCCGTTCTCTCCGTCCTTGCCGTCCACGAGGAAACGGCTGCCGTCCAGGGCGTACATCCAGTCGTCCGCCTGGACGTCGTACCAGTACCAGCGGCCGTCTTCCTCGTCAAGTTTGGCGCCGATAACGAAAGGATCAGCATCCTTGCCGTCCTTACCGTCAACGCCGCTGAAGAGGGTAATGGACACACTGTCATCCACTATCCCGTCAGGAGTGACGGTGCGGAAATACAGCGTATATCCGCCGCGCTCTTCGTCCTGATACTCTTCGACATTGACAATATAGCCTTTGTTGGCCATCTCTGTGATGATCTCCTGAAGGGTTGCAAGGCCCTTGTTCATCTCCTCGACCTGACGGTATATGAGGTCGATTTCATTCTGCATGGTGATCAGCTCGTCCCTGACGAACTTTCCGCAGCCGCTCGCCATAAGGGCGGCCACCATGATGCCTGCTACGATATATCTTTTCATTTTCATTATGTTTTCCTGTTTGATGATTATTCTCCTTTTCCTGAAGCCGCAAACTGATTGACTGTGATTGTGACCACAGATTTCCCTATCATTAAGGGGACCTCAGCCCGACGTTCAGTTTCCGTTTCGTTTGCTACGACTTTAATGCTGAGTTCAGAGAAGCCCTCATGGGTGGTAACTTTGGCTTCTATCCAGTCAGGGATACTCTCACCGGTAATGCTGACGTCTTGACTTGTATTTATCCAAATAATGGTTTCGCCGCCTGCGGCAGGAGCATTGACGACAGGTTTATGGAGTTCAGTAAAGCTGTACGTGAAACCTTCGTCAGAATCAGGATTGACACTATATGATACTGCTGTCACAGCATCCGTTGCCTGCATCACAACGAAGGTTTTGCAGACGAAATTGGGATTGTCCTTCGGAGAGACCTTGACCGTACAGGTTCTGATCGTATCGGAGGTGTTGGGAGTGGAAATGAAGATCAGTGTGTCCCGGGACACGGTATCCTGTGCCATCTTCAGCCAATCCTCACTCCATGAGACCGTGAATTCGAAATTGGCCGAGAAGGCCACTTTCACCGTGTCGCTGCCGCTGCCCATGCGGACGGTGACCGTATCTGCAGCGGGAGTGACCTTCCTTTCCTTGAACGATATCATCTTGATGTCGGAATAGCCGTCGCAGACGGCCGAGAGAAGGATGTACCCTTCGGAGAATACCGCCGGCGCTTGTACAAGCGCGACGCCCTTTCCGGGCCCGGAGCCTTCCACCAGCCTGGAGGAATAGACGCCGTCCGTTCCGGCCGTGACTATAAGCGACCCGGCGTCAGCGCCCTCAACCGACACTTCGTACGGTATCGGCAACAGCTCGCCGGCCGCTATCAGGACCGTGTCCATCACCGGGCCGGCGAAAGAGACCTTCAGCGATGCCAGGCGGGGAATATCGATCGATGTTCCGTCCAGGAGTTTCAGTACCATCTTGGTGGAATCGGAAACGTCGACGCCCGAGAAGACGCCTACGCCGTCCATTTCTTCGCAGCTTACAAGCTTGTCGAAGTTCTGGCCTTCGTCATAGGAGATCCACCAGAAACCGTCTTCCACCTTGATCTGCGGTACGATACCGTCTACGCCATCGACTCCGTCGGTGGCTCCTGCGCGCATCTTGTTCCCCTCAGCATCCAGGTACCATTCTCCGTCGACAGTCCAGTAATACAGACTGTCTTCGTCAGAACGTACGCCGACCGGGATGAGGGTCCGGCCGTCTTTACCGTCTTTGCCGTAGGGAATGAAAATCTTCTTGCCGTCCCTGAAAGAGATCTCATAACCGTCTTCGGTCTCTTTCAGCGAACCAGGCTCGATGGTGTGGCTGTCGTCCAGTTTGGAAACAATCAGGTCCAAGGTCGTCAGATCCTTGTTGACTGAAGCGACCAGTTCCTGGAGCGCTTTCAGCTTGGCGTGGGTTTCAGCCAGCTCATCTTCCACCATGCCCGTGCAGCCGCACAGCATGGCAAGGAGAACCAGCAGGGCACCCGGAACCCCTACTCTGAATCTTCTTAGCATAATCTAAAGAAAAAGGATATTTGAACAAAGATAGTCCTTTTTTCCTCGCCGTGCAACAAAAAAAAGTGATGCAGCCCGTTTCCAGGCTGCATCACACGATCTAAACCATTAACCTTATAACCCTTGTATATTGAATGCTAGAAGCCGAAACCACCGCCTCCGGGGAATCCGCCGCCGCCAGGGAAGCCGCCACCGGGCATTCCACCGCCGAAGCCACCCATGCCGCCGCCGGGCATACCGCCGCCGAAGCCGCCCATGCCGCCGAACTGGCGCTCCATCTGGAGCTGCTGCTCCTTCTGGTAATGCTTCTTGCCCTTGTTCCATTTCTTCATCTGCTTCTTGTCGAGGATGCTCTTGAGACCGGCCTCATAAGCGGCCTGGTTGTCCTCGATCTGGGCCATCCTGTCCTGCATCTCGTTCATCCTGGACATCATCTGGTCGCGGTCCTCCTGGGACATGTTGCCCATGTTGAATCCGCCGGCGCCGCCTTCAGGACGGTTGGCAGCGAGGTTCTTCATGGCCTCCTCAGCCTCGGGAGGGAGGATGACGGGATAAGAAACCTTGCCAAGATACTTCTTGTTGAGTTCGAGGAGCTGAGCGGCCTGATCCTCATTGAGGGCGTATTCGGCGACCATGCTCTGGGTCTCTGCGACTATGGTCTCCTCGGGAAGATCCTGCATGCCGGGCATCTGCATTCCGCCGGGCATTCCGGGCATCTGCGCATAGGCGATGAACGGAAGCGCAGCCAAAACAATAACCAATAACTTTTTCATGATAACGTGAGTTTGATATTTCCTTAAAAAATGCCCGGCGTTCAGCGCACCGGACATTATTAAGACAGTATGTACCCACGCGGGTTTAAAGCCCTGGAAAATAAATTTCTAACGTTTGTATCCCTCGAGGTTGGCCTTGACGGTCTCCCACTTGTAATAAGGGCCGTAGTAAGGCTCCAGGCCGCGGAGAAGCTTCTCCTCCTCCTGATAGAGGAACTTCACGAGCACGTCTCCGGACTTGTTGCGATAGAAGATCATCTGGAGGTTGCTGGCCATATGGATGTTCCAGAAGCCCAACCACTTGTCGCAGATCTGGTCGGCGGGGATGCGGTCGCCCACCCCCTCGATGCCGAGATAGCTCACCAGGGCCATCAGGGGATAGTCGTGGCCGAAACGCAGGTCGGCGGCGTAGGCACCGGTGGCGATGCACTCGTCGGCCTTGGCTACGATGTCCTCGACACAGGATTTGGCCATCTCCACGCGGGCGTCACCGGACTCGACGGAGTTGCAGTGGCCGGTATAGAGCATCACATTGCTCTGGGCCCAACGCTTGTACAAGGCATCGAAGGGCATAAAGCGGAAGAGATTGTCTTCGATATCGAAGTCCTCGGCGATGACGGCGGTGCTCCAGAGGTCCTCGGTAAGCTTGCGGGAACTCTTCACGAAAGTGCGTGCCTTCTGAACGTCGGTGAATATGCGCGGCAATACGCCAAGGGTGTCGTCCGGGATGTTCCGGAGAGCCTCCATACCGGCTCTCATTGCCGCGGATGTCTTCCTCTGCCATCCCTGCTCATTGTCGAGATAGTCCATGAACTTCTCGCCGGTATCGAGATAGAAATAAAGCTTGGGATTTTGGCGGACGAGCGACGTGGTGAATGCGTTCATGCTGATAAGGCAGCGCTGCACCGTACTTCCGAAGGCGCGGACCCTCTTGTCGCCCTTGAACACCTCGGGATAGCGCTTGAACATCCTCTCGGCGATGGCATCGTGCTCACGGACGCCGCGCTGGGACAGGCGGCCGTCCATCCCGTCGTAAGACGCGAGGACGCGTCGCGCGGCGACCAGCAGGGAG